>NZ_BACW01000028.1:0-22542 GCF_000333315.1 Curtobacterium sp. B8 | reverse complement strand
GCAGCACACCGGTGAGCGCGCCCGAACACTCCGGCAACGACCGCTCAGTAGGTTCGCCGCATGCGGGTGCGGACGTGCTGAGCCATCTCGCCGGGAGCGTCTACCGCCTCGGCGCCGCCGTCGAGCACACCGACGTCGTCGCCCGGCTCCTCGACGTCTACGTCGTCCGACGACAAGCGGTGGCCGGCGCGCAGGCCCAGGACGTCTCGGCGGTGCTCCGCGCGGTGGTCGGGGCCACGGTGCTCCGGGACACCGAACCGGCCGTGACGCTCGACGCGCTCGCGCTCGACCGGCACGAGCCCGCGTCCATCGCGAGCGCCGTCGCCGTCGCACGCGACAGCGCCCGGAGGGCTCGCGAGGTCGTCTCCACCGAGCTCTGGGACTGCCTCGACGTGACGAGGTCCCGGATGCCCCGCAAGGTCGGCGGTGACCGGGCTCACGACTTCCTCACCTGGGCGAAGGAGCGGAGCGCCCTGGCCGTCGGGGTCGTCGACGGCGACGCCAGCCGCGACGAGGTCTGGGCGTTCTTCACGCTCGGCCGCTCGATCACCCGCTGCCGGTCGACAGCGGCGCTGCTCGGGTCGGCGCTCCTCGACGACGAGTCCGCGGACTCCTGGTCGGACGCGCTGCGCGGGTGCGGCGCGCGCGAGGCGTTCCGCCGTGGGTCCCATCCCGAGGTCGAGCCGGCCGAGGCCGCGGCGTTCCTCCTCCTCGACACCAACAGCCCGCGTGCGCTGGCGTTCCTCGCGCACCGCGCCGCGGACGGCCTGGCCGGGGTGGCGCCGGCCTGCGTGGCCGAGCAGGTGGCCGGGTTCCGCCGGGCCGTCGCGGCCCTGGACGCGGTCGCACCGGGCGATGCGCTCGCGGCGCTCGCCGGGGTCACGGCGCAGCTGGCCTCCGCGGCGGCGGCCGTCGACGCCGCGCTCGAGGAGCGCGTCTTCCAGGCACCCGCTCCCGTCTCCTGACCCGGGTGCCGGACAGGTCCGTCCACCGGCCTGGAGGCGCGTGGCGGCGCCGCACCGTGCCTCCAGGCCGGCGGCGCGCACCGTCGGTCAGCGTGTGACGCGACCCGTCCGTCAGACGCCGCTGGACCGGTTGGCGACGGCTTCGTCGCGGGAGAGCTCCTGACGGAAGGCGGCGCGTGCCGCGCGCGGGCCGACGACCGGCACCGCGTGCGTCACCGCGAGGTGCAGTCGTGTGTCCGCGTCGTAGCGGAGGCGGAACCGCTCGAACCGGACGAGCCAGACCAGGGCGATCGCCAGGGCGACGAACCCGGAGGTCGCGCCGACCCCGATCGCCCACCGCGGTCCCCAGGCGTCCGCGATGGCGCCGACGATCGGCGCGCCGATCGGGGTGCCGCCCGCGAAGATCGCCATGTAGAGCGCCATCACGCGGCCGCGCATCGCGGGCTCGGTGGTGGTCTGCACGAGCGCGTTCGCGGTCGTCATGAAGGTCAGGGACGCGAGCCCCACGAACACGAGGACGACCGCGAAGCTCCAGTACGTCGGCGCGAAGGCGGCGGCGGTGCACGCGAGACCGAACCCGGCGGAGGCGATGACGAGCGTGCGCATCCGCGGGCGCTCCCGGCGTGCCGACAGCAGGGCGCCGAGCACGGAACCGATCGCCATGACCGAGTTGAGCAGGCCGAACTCGCCGGCGCCCCGGTGGAACTCGACCTTGGCCATCGTCGAGGTGAAGATCGGGAAGTTCACGCCGAACGTCCCCACGACGAAGATCATGCAGAGCACGACGATGATGTCCGGTCGGGTCCGCACGTAGCGGAAGCCCGCCACGATCTGGCCCTTGCCGCGCTTCGGCCGGACGCGCTCGGCGAGCTGTGCGGGGTCGACGAACCGCAGCGCGACGAGGACGGCCAGGAACGACCCGGCGTTGATCACGAACACCCAGCCGGAGCCGATCGCGGCGATGAGTACCCCGGCGACGGCGGGGCCGATGAGCCGGGCGGCGTTGAACGAGGCGGAGTTGAGCGCGACGGCGTTGGCGACGTCGCCGCCCTGCACGACGTCGGACACGAAGGCCTGGCGGACCGGGGTGTCGAACGCGGCGACGATGCCGAGTGCGAGGGCGAACCCGTAGAGCGACAACAGGGTCGCGGTGTGGGTGAGCACCATGACGCCGAGCCCGAGTCCGAGCGCGCCCATGAGGCCCTGGGTCAGCATGAGCACCGTGCGGCGGTCGAACCGGTCCGCGACGAGCCCGGTGAGGGGGAGGAGGAGCAGCTGCGGGCCGAACTGGAGGGCCATCGTGACGCCCACGGCGACGGCGTTGTTGTCGGACAGTTGGGTGAGGACGATCCAGTCCTGTGCCGTGCGCTGCATCCAGGTGCCGACGTTGGACACCAGGGCGCCGGCGAACCAGATGCGGTAGTTGCGTCCCGCCAGGGACCGGAACATGGCCGTCACTGTTGTGCGAGCCTCCTCATGATCTCGGTGGCCTCGGTGAGCGTCGCGCGCTCCGCCGGGGTGAGCGCCGTCAGACGCGGGGTGAGCCAGTCGTCGCGGCGCCGTCGGGTCTCCTCGACGAAGGCCGCGCCCGCTGCGGTCGCGCCGATGAGGACCTTGCGGCGGTCGTCGCCGTGCAGGTGCTTCGACACGAGGCCGCGGTCCATCAGGACGGCCACGGTCTTGGTCATCGACGGCGGGGTGACGCCGTCCTGCCGGCTGAGGTCGGCGAGGGTCATCGCCCCGTCGCGGTGGAGTCGGGCGAGGGCGGAGAACTGCGCGTCCGTGACGGTCGTGTCCGCCTTCTGGTTGCGCAGGGTCCGCGAGAGGCGGTTCACGGCGATCCGGAGGTCCGTCGCGAGCGACGGACGGGTGGCGAGGGCGGGCATGGTCGTTAGCCTATCAAATTAGTTCAGCGAACGAACTGGTTCCGCGCCGGGCGGACGGGAATGCGTGCCACCGGTGTACCGTTCGGACTGTAGACAACAGGTGTTGTTCAGAACGAAGGGAGCAGGAGCACATGTCCGAGTTCGAGGGCAAGGTCGCCGTCGTCACCGGTGGTGGCAGCGGCATCGGCGAAGCGATCGCGAAGGAGCTCGCCGCGGCGGGCGCAGCGGTCGTCGTCACCGACGTCAACGAGGACGCTGCGCGGCGCGTGGTGTCCGAGATCGAAGCGGCCGGCGGGACCGCGAGCGCGTTCGAGGCCGACTCCGCGCTCGCCGCCGACAACGAGCGGATGGTGCAGTTCGCCGTCGACACGTACGGCGCGCTCCACCTCGCCGTGAACAACGCCGGCATCGGCGCCGCTCCGCAGCCGATCGGCGAGTACGACGTCGCCGCCTGGGACCGCGTGCGTGCGGTGGACCTCGACGGCGTCTTCTACGGCCTCCGCTACGAGATCCCGGCGATGCTCGCTGCCGGCGGCGGGGCGATCGTGAACATGGCCTCCGTGCTCGGCTCGGTCGGCATCGCGCAGAACGCCGCCTACGTCGCGTCGAAGCACGCGCTCGTCGGGCTCACCAAGGTCGCCGCGCTCGAGTACACGGCGCAGGGCGTCCGCACGAACGCGGTCGGTCCGGGCTTCATCGACACGCCGCTCGTGCGGTCGTCGTTGTCGGCCGAGGCCCTCTCCGCCCTCGAGCAGGAGCACGCGGCCGGCCGGCTCGGCACCGACACCGAGGTCGCGGCGCTCGTGCTGTTCCTCCTGAGCGACAAGGCGTCGTTCATCAGCGGGAGCTACCACCTGGTGGACGGCGGCTACAGCGCCCACTGACGTGGGCAGACGGACGGGAGGCCCGGATCACGTGACCGGCGTCGGTCGCGTGATCCGGGCCTCCAGTCCGTCCGCGTCGCGGTGCGTCAGCGCGCCACCGCGACCGCATCGCGACTGATCGCCCCCTCGGGGAGCAGGGCGTGGACACCCCAGGTGCGGTTCGCGACCTGGGTGATGCGCATGCTCACCGCAACGCTCGCCATCGCGAGCGCCTCGGCGCGGCCGATGTCGAACAGGCCGGCGATCCAGTCCACCATCGCGTCGAGCGCGATCGTCGTGGCGGTGTTGAGGTCCGGGTCGAAGCCGAACGTGATCCGTCCGGCCGGGGTGTCCGCGTGGATGCCGGCGACCGGTGTCTCGTCGAGCAGCGACAGCGTCATCGTGGTGGTCATCCCGCACTCGATCGCCGTCCCGGACACCTCGCCGTCCCCCTGCGCCGCGTGGCCGTCGCCGACCCAGAGCAGGGCGTCCGGCACGGTGACCGGCAGGAACAGCGTCGACCCGGCGACGAGCTCCCGGCAGTCGACGTTGCCACCACCGACCGGCCGCGGGGGGATCGTCGAGTGCTCGCCTGTCGGCTCCGGCGGCAGTCCGACCACCCCGAGGAACGGCGCATTGCGGACCGCGAGGCCGAATTGGTTGGACGCGGTGCCCCGTCGATGTCGATCGACCACAGGAGCGGGCCGCGCGACTCCGTTCGACGAGACGAAGGCCCGGGTTGACGGGGGTGTCAACGCCGCCCGAACCCGTGTACCCCCAGTCGTCGGGGACGAGGTCGTCGAATTGCACCGCGAGCACTTGGCCCGAGCGTGGGCCCGCCACCGCGATCGGCCGACCAGGCAGTGGCCGCGTCGGGAGGGCAGGAGCGTCGGGACCTCGGCTCCGGGCTCCGACTGACGCTCGGTGTAGCCCGCCGCGCTCAGCGTCCGGACGGTGACCGTGTCCCCGGGGTCCACGCGCAGCACGGGTGGGCGTGCGGCGTCGAACACGTCGACGGCGGTGGCGGGCTTGGGGTCGATGCGGAGGGTGCTCACGAGCCGATCCTTGCAGGCCGGCCGGGCCCTACTGGTGGGCAGTGCTTACCCGTCCGCGAGTGCATGACCACGACCCCGCTGGAGCCTGCGGAGTCGATCGAAGTGGAGCACGCCCTACAGGAGACGCTGGACGCCATGCGCGACGCTGAGGACCTCTCCCGTCTCC
This sequence comes from Curtobacterium sp. B8, assembly GCF_000333315.1. Lineage (NCBI taxonomy): Bacteria > Bacillati > Actinomycetota > Actinomycetes > Micrococcales > Microbacteriaceae > Curtobacterium > Curtobacterium sp. B8. Next base: position 17,607 of record NZ_BACW01000028.1, on the reverse strand, counting down.
TGGAGCGCCTGACGTCGCTGAAGGAGAGGCGCGATGCCCTTCGCTCCGCTCCCGTGGAACCGATTTTGGAGGTCATCGAGACGGGCCGCACCTTCGCGGACTCCTGGGCCGCCGCAGAAGGCGACGTCGCTGCCCAGGGGTCACTCCTCGCGGACGGCGTGGCAGCCGTCCTCGTCGCTCCTGGCCGTGCTGGTCGGCGTCCGTTCGCGATGGAGCGTGACTCCCTGTTCCGAATGCGGCCGCCCCTCCCGGCCGGCTCCTACGCCAACCTCGTGACCTGTTCGCCCAGATGCTGAATGCATCGTCACCGACGCCTCCGTCCGGCCCCTCCGCCGCCCGAGTTCGTGAGGCCCTGGCGCTCCTGGACGCCGAGGACGCGGGCCAGTGACGGCCGCCCCGGACTCGGCCCTAGTCACAAACGACGGCGTCCCCATCCGTGTCGCCTCCTCTGCGGCAACAAGCGAGCATCGACGGCGGTCGCTCCTCCGCGAGCAAGCGGCCCAGCGGTGCACCGCGCCCGCGACCGCCAGACGTTCTAAGCGGCAGCGCTTCGCATTCGACATTCTCAAGGGATACGGCGCCGCCTGCGCGGCCTGCGATCTGGCAATCTCGCAACTCCTCCACGCGGCGCATCTAGGCGCGAAGAAGGAGCGCGGCAGCGACGACGCGCGCAATGGCCTGCAGCTCTGCGCAAACCACCACCTCGCGTTCGAAGCGGGCATCTGGAGCATCGATCCGGCAGGCACGGCGTTGGGGGCGAAGGCCGCAGGCCACAGCCTGCCCGCTCTCGGCATCACGAGGAGCAACCTGCCCCACCTGCCGGCGCAACGCGCCCGGACGCACTTGCGCACGTACGGAAAGCCTGGTCAACGGCGATGGCGCAGACACCGCGGGCCCTCAGCCCTGGGGAGGGACCTCCTGCCCGGGGTCACAGTGCACCGAATCGGCATAGCCCCTCACGGTATGGACGGGCACAGGAGTCGCGGCGCGACGCAATCCTGCTTACAGGTCCATGCCTTCCAGGAACCGTCTCGCTTCTTCATCGTTGCGGCGACCCTCCTCGCGGTAGGAATCCCCGACCGAGCGAAGGGCTCCGGCAGTCCTCGGATGAGTCGCCTCGACGCGGGCCGCCCACTGGTCGTACTGCCGCGCCAACTCGTATTCCTGCTTGCCGCCATCGGTCATCCCGCGCGAAGTGACGCCTCGCTTGTTGTGCAGACCGATGATAAATCCCCGCTCGAATCGATCGTTAGGGGCGGCCTCCAGGACGTTCCTGATTGCACGCGCGGGGAACGTCTCGTCGCTCTCGCGCGGCGAATGTGCGAAGACCTCACCGATCTGCAACTCGCCGAGCTCGAGGCGGCCGGCCTCATCGAGCCGAGCACGCACGTCCCGGAGCCAGGCTTCCAACCCCTCCTGCTCGACGACGCCGTCGTCATTCGTACCGGGCACCACGCGCCACTCCCGGAGGAACCGATAGGCGTTCGCGGCCAGTTCCGGGCTTACCCGCGGACCCTCAGCTTCGTCCCCCTGACTGGAGCGTTTGAACGCGTATTCGATGAGTTGGACGAAGGACGCCGGGTCCCGCGCCACAAGGCGCTGAAGGGACGTTGCCCGGGATTCGTCATGCAACGCGGGGAGGAACTTCCACTCCAATCGCGCGAGGACCGTTTCATCAACATTATGCGAACGCAGGTAGTCGAGGAGGGTCGTGAGGTCATGCTCGGAGACACGGCCGACTTCAGGGTCTTCGACGTTCCCGAAGCTGTTCAGTGCCTCCACTACGACGTCTACCTCAACCGCATCGCGCCTCGCGTAAAGGCTCAAAGCGTCAACCGCCATCGCAGCCCTGCCATGTCGCAAGAGTTGTTTTGCCGCTTCACTAGTGTGAGGAAAGTCAGCGCCTCGTCCGTACGGCGCAAACTCCGCCCAATACGCGCTGTCAACCTCTTCAGGCAGGTCGGCGAGCGTGGCCCAGGCGTCCTGAACGTCGTCAAGAGTCAAAAGCAGCCGGGCCTGTGCCACGGGCCGCCCGTCGAACCCCTTCAACCACTGGCGAACCATGGTTGCCTGCCCAGCGCCGCGGGTACGCGCGAACCCATCGGCGAACTGGACGAGGGAAGTGTCATCACTATCGAGCAGGGACAGTGCCTCCAAGTCGAGCTCTCCGTCCGACCGTGCAAGCGCGGAGCCCACGGCCCACGGGAGTTTCACGACCTGAGCCAGCGCGGTCACGGCGGGGAACCCCTCCTCCGCGATGATCTGCGATACTGCGCGTTCGCGCGCGCGGTCGATTTCCTTTCCGCGTGCCTCATAGTCATCTCGGAAAGAAGCGCCGAGGTCTGGGTGCCAGTCATCGAATAGCCATTGGTGCTGCTCACTAGCGCGGACAGGACGCACGCGCGCTGCGATAGCCGACAGGCTCGTGAGCCACTCTTCGCCGACGAACCAGTCCGCTTCCGGGAACTCGCGGTGCCGACGAATGAATTCTTCGAGGGCGCTCCAGATGGCTCTGGACTTATCTTCTTCGAGACCGTCTGTGTCGAGCTCCTGGAGATAAGCAATTGCGGTGGTGCGGCTGGCTTCAGGCAGCCGGTCGAACTCTGGAATGACCTCGGTCCAGCGCGCCGGCTCGGTCACCGCGAGATGGAGCACGCGTTCAGCGACCGCCTCCACCACTCCGAAGTACTCGCTGTGCGTAACGGCGCGGTCGCCTACACCCGCCCAATCGCGGAAGCGCGGCTTATGGGTGGGCATGCCCACGGCGTGATGCTCGGGCAGGAGCGACAGCATCAGTTTCCACGTCACGTCCTCGTGACGTTCCAACAACGCGTCTAGCGTCATGATTCGCGTTTCGACGGGCGCGGACGTCTGCGGCAGCCAGGGACGGAAAATGGCCTGGAGGCTGCTAGCCGGTCGATTCGACAACCTGCCGCCGGGGTCCAACTCGGCCAGCCGAGCAAGGATCTCTGAGGCGAAACCTACGTGTCGACTCGACCATGCGATGCTTTCCAAAGCCCAGAGAAGGCCCGTGTGCGGACTGCTGACGTGCCATGAGTCGCTCTGGTCCTGGAACAACTTCGCTAGCAGAGGGTCGTCGCCACTGATTGCCTCGGCGGCCGACCGCAGAAAGACGTCCGGTGCCGCCTCCGCCAGGAGCGGAAGTACGTCCTCAATGGACGCCCAGAGTTGCCCGGAAGGGTCTTCGTTGGCCCGTCGCAGCAGGCTCCAGACCACACGCTCCGCCCACTGTCGCGCCGACCTGCCGCCGGCAAGGCGCGCCTCGTCCCCATGACTACCCAGCAGAGCGATCGATCGCGCCAAGCCCTTCCGGAGGTCCGTCGAATGGACACGGACCTTGCCGTAGATGCCAGCAGTCCAGCGCTCATCGGGAAGCAGTTCCAGACTGGGGTCCACAGCGGCCAGCACCGTCTGCACTGCTCGCTCAAGGGCTTCGAGGTCGGCCTCTCGAACGGCGTGACGGGCAGTTTTCCAGGAGTCCTCAGGTGAAACCACGGCCCAGGTTGAGCCCACTCGCGTGAAGAGGGGATCGGGCTGACGAATCAAGCTTTGGAGGCGCTCCTCAACGTCGTCCGGGGAGCCTCCTGTGAGTGCTTCAAGCACCTCCACGTCGCCGCTGCGTAGGTGGCTCCAAGCACCAGCCAGCCATGCCCGGCGCACCATACGATCCGAAAGGTCGTCGGCCCACTCATCAGGGTCCGGCTGCCCCGACTTGGCGGATACGCGCTGCAGAGCCAACAAACTCTTGTTGCCCGCTCTGACGTACCTGCCCAAGTCCGCGTCGGCCACTCCGGCATCCCGTAGCGCGGCTTCCAGCGTCAGGTGGTCGAGGGGCGGAAGTTCGATGGTTGCGTCGCCCTCGGTAACCACGAACACCACGTGGTGGTTTGCAATCTGTTGCGCTTCGCGCTGCAAGTGTTCCTCGTACGGGAGGAGGATCAGTAGTCGCGAGGCGCTGTCCAAGCGCCGAAGCGTGATCCCGTCGTGAACCAGGAGAGACCGGGAAAGCATCGGCTCGGCGGTATCGGGCTCCAGGGCCAACATCGCGCAGGCGGCGAAGGCGAGTCCGTCGTCAACGCTTGCCGCCTTGATGAAGGTCTTTCCAACGTCCGGCGAGAGACGCCGCAGCAGTTCCGCCGCTTCGTTCTCGCGACCAGCGAGTACGACGGCCGGAGTCAGCCGCGGGTCGAATCCTCCGGAGAAGCGACGCCACCAGTCTTCGATGGTCACTGCGCCAAGAGCGGGCATGTCGAGCAGTTCGGAAAGCCAGATACGAACCGCCGCCGCCTCTTCTAGCGCTTGCTCGATGTCATCCGCGTCGAGGACTCGAACGTCCTTCCACTTGCCCTCTTCGCGGCGCTTCTGTTCCCAATCCTTCTTCTTGCGCCATCGCCGCGGCGTGACAAACACGAACGTGGTTGTGGCCATGTCAACGCCAAGCGGGTCCGCCGTCCGCGTCTTGTAGTCGGCGGTGGCCTTGCCCGCAGGGTCCTTATCGACTCCCATCTCCCAGACGCTCAACCCATCCGGAACGAAAGAGGTCGCCCGGGTGGCCTCCACGACTCCGTCGTACCCAGGAAGTCCGACGCCCTCCCCGCCTCGCATTTCGACACGCTGAACCTGGTCGTTCTCGTGGCGTATCAGGCGACGCACCAGCCTGGGCAGGTCGGACTGCGCAGACCGTTGATCGGCCCAACGCACCACATCTGTGCCATCCGCCAGATGCGGAAGTCCGTATCCACTGCCCATGTACCTGCGCCTCCTGCCCTGAGACTAGGCGACGGCTGCGACGCCCGCTCGGCACCAGTTGCGCTGATTGGTGAGTCCGGGAAGGCCGGGGCGGTGGCGGGCGAGGCGTCGATGCGGTGGGAGGTCGCCCGGTGATCCTCGCACCAGCTCGGTCTTGGCAGGCAGGGTTCAGCTGTGGAACTGCGGGATGGTCAGCCAGATCCCGAACGACACCGCAGCGCCGCACACCGCGAAGCACGTCCACGCACCGACCACCGCGGCGGCGGGCGTGTGCCCGGAGCGCGGGGTCTCCTCCGAGTACTGCGTCCGCTCGCCGCCCGCGTCGACCGGCTGCCCCGTCCCGAGCAGCCGCAGCCCGAGCGTGTAGAGGAGCACCACACCCACCGCTGCGACGAACCCCACCCACGCGACCGTCGCGATCGCACCGAAGTCGATGTCCATCTCGTCCTCCGATCAGGCGGCCACCGGCTGCGACGCCGGCTGGTCCTCGTTGACGTTGTCCTGCGTCACCGGTTTGCGGCGCGCCAGGACGAAGAAGCCGATCCCGGCCGCGAGGGCCAGCACGGCGACGACCACCAGCCCGATGGTCGAGGTCGCCGCGACCGCGGTGGCGAGGGCGCCGACCACCGCAGCGGCGGGCAGCGTGATGACCCACGCGACCACGATCCGGCCGACGACCGACCAGTGCACGTCGGCGAGCTTCTTGCCGAGTCCGGACCCGATCACCGAGCCGCTCGTCACGTGCGTCGTCGAGAGGGCGAACCCGAGGTGCGACGACCCAGGATCGTGGCCGCCGAGCTCGCCTCGGCGGCGAAACCCTGCGGCGACTGCACGTCCGAGATCTTCTTGCCGACGGTGCGCATGATGCGCCCACCGCCCATGTACGTCCCGAGCCCGATCGCGAGCCCGCACGCCAGGATCACCCAGAGCGCCGGCCCCGCTGCCCGGACGGCTGTAGTTCCGCGGCGACGAGGGTCAGGGTGATGACGCCCATCGTCTTCTGCGCGTCGTTCGTGCCGTGGGCGAGCGAGACGAGCGACGCGGAGATCGTCTGGCCGTGCCGGAAGCCGGTCGCGGCACCGTGCGTGGTCGCGTTCTTCGTCAGGGAGTACGCCAGGTAGGTCGCGACGAGCGCGATGACGCCCGCGATGACCGGGGAGAGCAGGGCCGGCAGCACGACCTTCGACACGACGGTCGCCCAGTCGACGGAGTTGAGCCCGGCGCCGATGATGGACGCGCCGATGAGGCCGCCGAACAGTGCGTGCGTGGACGACGACGGCAGGCCGAAGTACCACGTGGCGAGGTTCCAGAGCACGGCGCCGACGAGTCCCGCGAAGATCATGACCGGGGAGATGTGGATGCCGTCCTGGCCCTCGCGGATGATGCCCTGCGAGACGGTCTTGGCGACCTCGGTGGAGAGGAACGCGCCGACCACGTTGAGGACGGCGGAGATGAGCACGGCGGTCCGGGGCTTGAGGGCTCCGGTGGCGACCGAGGTGGCCATGGCGTTCGCGGTGTCGTGGAAGCCGTTCGTGAAGTCGAACACGAGGGCCACCACGATCACCAGCACGACGGTGACGAGGACGTCCATGCGCGACAACGGTAGGCCGGCTCGGAACCCGCTGCGTGAACGCCAGGTGAACACGTCACGGAACCCGTGCGGCGCCCGGCCGTCTGCGAGGATGCAGAGGTGCCGACCTTCTCCGCAGCCCGAGGGGACTCCTCGTTCACCGACGCGCACGGCGTCGAGATCGTCTACTCCACCTGGCGTGCCGGCAAGCCGAAGGGCATCGTGCAGATCGCGCACGGCGTCGGCGAGCACTCGCTGCGGTACGAGCCGCTCGCGCAGGACCTCGTCCGCGCCGGGTGGACGGTGGTCGCGAACGACCACCGCGGGCACGGCCGCACCGGGCTCGCGCAGTGGGACGGCGACCACGCCAGGCTCGGCCGGCTCGGACCCGGGGGCCTGCGGGCAGCCATCGCCGCGGTCGAGCAGCTGACCGCCCTCGCCCGGGAGGACACGCCGGGGGTGCCGCTCGTGCTGCTCGGGCACTCGTGGGGGTCGCTCATGGCGCAGCGGATCGTGAACACGTCGAGCGCGCGCTACGACGGGATCGTGCTCTCCGCCACGGCGTACCGGCTGCCCGGGTGGATGAACAGCGGCGACCTGAACGCCCGGTTCGCCGGGTCCGGTCCGACGAAGTACGAGTGGATCAGTCGCGACCGGGCGGTGATCGACGCGATCGGGCTGGACCCGCTCGCGGTCGAGGCCGACGTCATCAAGCTCTTCGGTCTCCCGGACACCCTGCGGCTGCTCGGGGTGCCGCGTCGGGGCATCCCGCACGACCTCCCGATGCTGCTGCAGGTCGGATCCGACGACACCCTCGGCGGCCCACGGTCCGTCGAGCGCCTGGCCCGGGCGTACCGGACGCGCGGGAAGCTGTCGGACGTCGAGGTCCGGGTCTACGAGGGCGCACGGCACGAGGTCTACAACGAGATCAACCGGGACGAGGTGGTCGGGGACCTGCTCGGGTGGCTGGGGCGCGCGGTCGCGCGCTGACGCGGACGGGAGGCCCGTGGCGGGCCCGCCACGCGCCTCCAGGCCGTCGCGTCGCGGCGTAGGCTCGTCGCGTGCACGGTGAGTACAAGGTCCCAGGCGGGAAGCTGGTCGTCGTCGACCTCGAGGTCGTCGACGGGAAGATCCGCGAGTTCCGGCTCGCCGGCGACTTCTTCCTCGAGCCCGACGACGCGCTGCCGCTCATCGACCAGGCCGTGGACGGCCTGCCCGCCGCGACCGACGCAGCCGGCATCGCCGCTGCCGTGCGGGGTGCGCTGCCCGACGGGGCGCAGCTCCTCGGCTTCACGCCGGAGTCCGTCGGCGTCGCGGCCCGCCGGGCGCTCTCGCGGGCGTCGTCGTGGCTGGACCACGACTGGGAGGTCATCCACGAGGGGCCGATCTCCCCGAACGAGCACCTCGCGCTCGACCAGGTCCTCACGGAGGAGGTCGGCGCAGGTCGCCGCGGACCGACCCTCCGCATCTGGGAGTGGGATGAGTCCGCCGTCGTCATCGGGTCGTTCCAGTCCCTCCGGAACGAGGTCGACCCCGAGGGTGCCGCGAAGTACGGCGTGCAGGTCGTCCGTCGCATCTCCGGCGGCGGCGCGATGTTCATGGAGGCGGGCGCGATCATCTCGTACTCGCTGTACGTGCCGGCCGACCTCGTGCAGGGCATGACCTTCGCCGACTCCTACGCCTACCTCGACGAGTGGGTGATCGAGGCGCTGAAGTCGCTCGGCATCGACGCGTACTACCAGCCGCTCAACGACATCACCTCGGCGAAGGGCAAGATCGGCGGGGCCGCCCAGAAGCGCCTCGGCACCGGTGCCGTGCTGCACCACGCGACCATGAGCTACGACATGGACGGCCAGAAGATGGTCGAGGTGCTCCGGATCGGTCGCGAGAAGATGAGCGACAAGGGCACGACCTCGGCGGCGAAGCGGGTCGACCCCCTGCGGTCGCAGACCGGCCTGTCCCGGGCGGAGATCATCGACCGCCTCGTCGACACGTTCACGAAGCGCTACGGGGCGCACGAGGGGCACGTGACCGAGGCCGAGCGGCAGCGGGCGCACGAGCTCATCGAGACGAAGTTCGCGACGAAGGAGTGGCTCGAGCGGGTGCCGTGAGCTCGGGCTCGCCGCAGTCCCGCTCCGCTCGGTCCCGCTCGGCTCGAGCCGGCTCGCCTCGGTCCGGCTCGCCTCGGTCCGGCTCGCCTCGGTCCGGTTCGGAGAGGACGTGCGCGAGCCCACGGACGAGGAGCGCGCGACTCCGGTCCGTCGCCGCACCGTCGGGGTCGCCCACGGAGGACCGTGTCAGGCCGTCGACCACGGCGATGACCGCGTCGGCCGCGTCCGGTGTCGGCACCGCGAGCACGATCCCGTGCGCGGCCGACCACCGGTCGAGGCCCGCAGCCACCGCGTCGCGCCAGAGCCGTCGTTCCGCGTCGACCAGCGCGCCGTCGCCGTCCGGGTCGAGGCCGCTGCTGCTCACGGCCTCCAGCAGCCGGAACCGCTCCGGTTCGCTCCGCACGAGGTCGATCCACGCGCCGACCGCGGCGTCCAGCGCACCCCGGACGTCGTCGTGGGCGTCGGCGGCGGCGAGCACCCGGGGGAGGGACGCCCGGGCCTGCCGCGCGAGCAGCGCGACGACGAGGTGGCGTCGAGCCCCGAACACGTAGTGCACCACGCCGTGGGCGACCCCGGCCCGGGCGGCGACCGCCCGCGTGGTCAGCCCGGGCAGGCCGTCGTCCCGGACGACGAGGGCGGCCGCGTCGAGCAGCTCCTCGCGGCGGTCGGCGCGACTGCGGTACCCGCGCGGTCCCTCGTCCTCGGTCATCACAGGAAGCGTACGGCGCATGTGCAGCACCACCCGGCAGGATCGTGATCTGGCCATGTGGCCGAATACGGGAGGAGTCGCCATGCAGATCGTCGTCCGTGCAGCAGCAGATCACGAGGTCGAAGCCGCCGCACCCGTCCTGGCCGAGGCGTTCGCGGAGGATCCGGTGCTCGCCGAGATCCGGCCCGGTCGCCCGGGGGAGGGACCGGACCGCCGTGCTCGGCCGGCTCTTCTCGGCGCTGGTCCGGTCGGTCCCGCCGCACGCCAGGGCGCTCGACGTCGCGGTGACCGGCGACCGTGTCGTCGGCGCGGCGTTCTGGCAGGCGCCGCTCCCGCACCGTGGTGGACTGCGGGCGTTCGTGTCCCAGGTGCCCGAGCTCGTCCGGGTCCTCGGGATCGCGGGCGGTCTGCGGGCGCTCGCGCACCTCCGTCGGATGGAGCGTGCCCGTCCGGACGCGCCGCACTGGTACCTGGCCGAGATCGGGGTGTCCGCCGCAGCGCGCGGCCAGGGCGTCGGCGGGATGCTCCTCGAGCACGCGCTCGACCGGGTGGACCAGCGCGGGCAGCACGCCTACCTCGAGTCGTCGACCCCGGACAACCGGCGGCTGTACCGACGGCACGGCTTCGGCGACGGAGCACCGATCACGGGCTTCCGGGCGGCGGCGCCGGTGTCGATGTGGCGGCCCGCGGTGACGTGACGCGCAGTCGTGCAGCAGGCCGGGCAGGGGCGGGGTCGCCGGGCCGGGACAGGGTCGGCGGCCCGGGAGGGGGGAACCGGGCCGCCGCTCGACCAGTCTCGGTGTCCTCCCCAAGAACGACGTGTGTGGATCAGGAGAATCCCCCGCGCGGCTGATGTCGCCGCCACCGGTCCGACGTACCGTCGTACGCGTGAACTGGTTGATCCTCCTGGGGGCGGTGGCCGCCGCGGTCGTCGCGATGTGGATCGCCGATCGCGTGGGATGGATCGACCTGTCGAACAAGGCCACGCGGAGCGGTGGGTCCGGTGGGGTCGTCTCGATGATGGACGAGGTGTTCGCGCCGACCCGCCACGAAGCCCAGGCCGAGTACGAGCGGCAGTCGCGGCTCCCGCGGGAGGCGCCGACGCCGGCGGACGACGACCACGACCTCCTCAGCGGGCACGTCCTCATCAAGCTCCCCGGCGGACCGCGCGAGGTCCGCGCCGGCACGCACGACCGCACGTACTAGGCACGCGCGGCTCCGGCCGCGGTTCGCCGTCAGCGCGCCGTGAGCTCCTGGTAGTCCGGGTGCCGCTCGATCCACGCCTTGACGTAGCTGCAGAGCGGTACGACGGTCCGAGACGAGTTCGCCCGCACGTCGTCGAGCGCCGCCTGCACCAGGATCGACGCGTGGCCGCCGCCGCGGTGCTCGGGGTCGACCTCGGTGTGGGTGAAGCGGATCTCCTCGTCGTCCAGCTCGTACGCCGCGAAGCCGATCACCTCGCCGTCCTCGACCAGGGAGTACTGCTGCTGCGCGGTGTCGTTCCGTACCTCGGGTGTCGCCATGAATCGACGCTACGCCCGGACCGCCGGTGCGCGACCTGTGAGTCCGTCGTCGTGCGCGAGGATGGACCCGTGCACGACGACCGCGGACCGGACCGGGTGGTCCACGGGGACAACCTCGAGGTCCTCGCGACGCTCGACGACCGCTCCTTCACGCTCGTCTACCTCGACCCGCCGTTCAACACCGGCCGCAAGCAGCGTCGGCACGCGAGCACCGCGGTCCGGAGCGCCGACGTCGACGCCGACTCGGCACGCGGCCGGCGCGAGCGGGTCACGGGCTTCCGCGGCAGCTCGTACGAGCGGGTCCGGGGTGACCTGCTGCGCTTCGACGACCGCTTCGACGACTACTGGTCGTTCCTCGAACCGCGGCTGCTCGAGGCGTGGCGGGTCCTGGCCGACGACGGCACGCTCTACCTCCACCTGGACTACCGCGAGTCGCACTACGCGAAGGTCCTCCTCGACGCGCTGTTCGGCCGCGACTCGTTCCTCAACGAGCTCGTGTGGGCGTACGACTTCGGCGCGAAGGCGAAGACACGCTGGCCGACGAAGCACGACACGATCCTGGTCTACGTCAAGGACCCCGACCGGTACCACTTCGACTCCGCGGCCGTCGACCGCGAGCCGTACATGGCGCCGGGTCTGGTGACGCCGGAGCAGCGGGAGCGCGGCAAGCTCCCGACGGACGTCTGGTGGCACACGATCGTGTCCCCGACGGGCCGTGAGAAGACCGGCTACCCGACGCAGAAGCCCGAGGGCATCCTGCGGCGCATCGTCCAGGCGTCCTCGCGGGAGGGCGACTGGGTGCTCGACTTCTTCGCCGGCAGCGGTACGACCGGTGCGGTCGCCGCCGCGCTCGGCCGCCGCTACGTGCTGGTCGACGACAACGCGACCGCGATCGAGGTCATGCGCCGGCGCCTGCCCGGCGCGACGTTCTCCGCCGTCGGCTGACGGCGGAGGACGTCGGGTTCGTCACTCGGCGGAGTGGCGGCCGTGCGGGTGGTCGCCCTGGACCGGCCGGGAGGCTCGGATCGCCTCGACCGGATCGTCCTGCGTCGACGCCGAGGTCGCGTCCACGTCCGTCGCCGTCGGCTCCGCCGCGGGTGCGGCGTGCGCCGGGCGGGTCCGGATGGCGCCCGTCGTGGTCGGCGGCTCGTCGACGGGGGCGGCGGCCGAGTGTGCCCCGTGGGTCGTGGCACCGGGGAGCGGTGCCCGCGTGTCGGTCGTGCCCGGCGACACGGGAGCCGAGCGTCCGTCCGACGCGACCGGCGTGGCGGGGGAGGCCGCGCCTCCCGGCCGGTCACGCGTCGGGACGGTCACGTCCGGCGAGGTCGGGACCACCGGGACGGATCCGGTGTGCGGCGTGACCAGCGAACCCGTGTTCGCAGCGGCCTGCTGTGCGTCGGCGGCGAGTCGGTCGCTGTCGTCCTTCGCGGCGTTCGCCTGCTCCTGGAGGGCCGAGACCTTCCGGAGCGGCGGGACCCGGAAGAACCAGGTGAGCACGAACGCCAGGAGGATGACGCCGAGGCCGACGGAGTAGACCGTGACGGCCGAGCTGCTGAAGCCGACGAGGAACGACCGCGTGAGTCGCGGGTCGGCGCCGTTGAGGAACGACGTGTCGCTGGTGGTGGAGGAGCTCGTCGAGCTCGTCGACCCCTTCTCGAGCTGCTTCTTGATCGTCGGCGCGACCTCGTCGACGACGTTCTTCCGCTGCGTGGCGTCCGCGTAGTCGACCTGGAGCGTGCCGTCCACGACGTCGGCCTTCGCCTTGGCGGCGACGGTCTCGAGGGCTTGCTGCTCGGCGTCGGACTTCGCCGCGGCGACCTGCTGCGCGATGACGGTGTCCGCGGACGAGGCGGGCACCTGGCCGGCGGCGACCGCCTGCTCGACCTTCGCGGTGACCTGCTTCGTGACGGCGGCGTCGGCGGCCTCCTTGGCCTGGACGGCGGCCGAGTTCAGCTGGTCCTGCACGTTCGACTGGATGGGGTCGACGATCTTGTTCCAGATCTGGTCCATGACGGCCTTGTTCTCCGAGGCGTTCGCGACGGAGGGCGTGAGGGCCGCGTTGAGGCTGGACTTCAGCGTGGTCTCGTTCTGCAGGGCCGTGGTGATGTTCGTCGGCATGAGCGAGAACAGGACCGACAGCAGCACGGCGGTGCCCATCGTGCCGCCGATCTGGCGGAAGAAGGTCGCGGCGCTCGTCGCGACCCCGATGTCCCGCGGCGAGACCGAGTTCTGCGCGGCGAGCGTCAGGGTCTGCATGAGCTGCCCGAGCCCGAGGCCGATCCCGAACATGCCGAGCATGAGGAACCACAGCGGGCTGTCCGCCGTCAGGAACGTCAGGACGGTGAACCCGATCGCGGTGAACGCCGTGCCGGTGACCGGGAAGACCTGGTACTTGCCGGTGCGCGAGATGATCTGGCCGGACGCGATCGAGGCGATCATCAGGCCGAGGACCATCGGCAGCATCGAGAAGCCGGACTCGGTGGGGGTGACGCCCTTCACGATCTGCAGGTACAGCGGGATCGTGAGCATCGCGCCGAACATGCCGAAGCCGACGAGGACGCTGAGGACCGCGGCCATCGAGAACACGCGCGAGTGGAACAGCTTCAGCGGCAGGATCGCGTCGTCGCCCATCGCACGCTCGACGATCACGAACGCGATCAGACCGGCGGCACCGATGCCGTAGCAGGCGAACGCGCCGGGGGAGCTCCAACCCCAGTCACGGCCCTGTTCGGCGATGAGGAGCAGCGGCACGAGGGTGACGATGACGAGCGCCGCGCCCCACCAGTCGATCCGCGGCTTGCCCCGGTCGCCGAACTTCGGCAGGTGCAGGAACGTCAGCACCATGACGAGCGCGATCACGCCGATCGGGACGTTGATCAGGAACACCCAGCGCCATCCCGCGATGAAGACGATCTCGTTCGCGCCGGCGAACAGGCCGCCGACGAGCGGGCCGATCACGGAGGAGATGCCGAACACGGCGAGGAAGTAGCCCTGGTACTTCGCGCGCTCGCGGGGAGCGAGCATGTCGCCCATGATCGCCAGCGGGAGCGACATGAGACCGCCGGCGCCGAGGCCCTGCAGCGCGCGGAACCCGGCGAGCATGAGCATCGAGGTCGAGAAGGACGCGAACAACGACCCGACGATGAAGATGCCGATCGCGGTGAGGAACAGCGGGCGTCTGCCGAAGATGTCGGAGAGCTTGCCGTAGATCGGTGTCGTGATCGTCGACGCGATCAGGTAGCCGGTCGTCACCCACGCCTGCTGGTCGAGCCCGTGCAGGTCGTCGCCGATCGTGCGGATCGCGGTGCCGACGATCGTCTGGTCGAGGGCACCGAGGAACATGCCGGCCATGAGGCCGTAGATCACCAGCAGGATCTGCCGGTGGTTCATCACGGCGTTCGAGGACGTCGTGGGAGCCGCGGGTGCGGTCGCGGTCTGGGTCATGAGCAGGTCTCCCGGAAACTTTGCGCTGCGTGCAAAGTTACAACCTCCGCAAGGCGGAGGTCCGCCCGGAGTCCGTTCCTGAGTGGATCGGCAGTCCTCCGGCTGCTGCCGATCAGCCGGAGGCTGCGCCCGGTTCCCTGCGGCCGCGTCGGGTGCGGCCGTCGTCAGGCGCCGAGTGCGGCGTCGACGATCTCCTTGGCCTCGCGCTGCACCTGCTCGAGGTGCTCCTGCCCGACGAAGCTCTCCGCGTAGATCTTGTAGACGTCCTCGGTGCCCGACGGACGTGCGGCGAACCAGGCGTTCTCCGTCACCACCTTGACGCCGCCGACCGCCGCGTCGTTGCCCGGGGCCCGCGACAGCTTCGCCGTGATCGGGTCGCCGGCGAGCGTGTCGGCCGTGATGGCGTCGCCGTCGAGCTTCGACAGCCGCGCCTTCTGGTCCTTGCTCGCGGCGGCGTCCACGCGCTGGTACACGGGGGCGCCGAAGCGCTCCGTGAGCTCGGCGTAGAGCTGCGACGGGGTCTTGCCCGTCACGGCGATGATCTCCGACGCGAGGAGGGCGAGGATGATGCCGTCCTTGTCGGTCGTCCACGCGGTGCCGTCCTTCCGGAGGAAGCTCGCGCCGGCGGACTCCTCGCCGCCGAAGGCCACCGAGCCGTCGATGAGACCGGGGACGAACCACTTGAAGCCGACCGGGACCTCCCACAGGCGGCGACCGAGCGACTCGGCGACGCGGTCGATGATGCTCGACGACACGAGCGTCTTGCCGATGGCGGCGTCCTCGCGCCACTCCGGCCGGTGGGCGTAGAGGTACTCGATCGCGACCGCGAGGTAGTGGTTCGGGTTCATCAGGCCGCCGTCCGGCGTCACGATGCCGTGCCGGTCGGAGTCGGCGTCGTTGCCCGTGAGGACGTCGAACTCGTCCTTCCGCGCGACCACGGAGGCCATGGCGCTCGCGCTGGACGGGTCCATGCGGATCTTGCCGTCCCAGTCGAGCGTCATGAACGCCCAGGTCGGGTCGACCTCGGGGTTCACCACCGTGAGGTCGAGGCCGTAGTGGTCGCGGATGCGCTCCCAGTAGGGCAGGGAGGCGCCGCCGAGCGGGTCGGCACCGATCTTCACGCCGGCGCGCTTGATCGCGTCGATGTCGATGATGTGCTCGAGGTCGGCGACGTACGAGTCGAGGTAGTCGTAGCCCTCCGCCGCGGTCGCGTCCTGTCGGCGGACCTCGGCGTTCCCGCCCGCGATGATCGCGTTCGCACGGTCGGCGATCCAGGAGGTGGCGTCGCTGTCGGCCGGGCCGCCGTGCGGGGGGTTGTACTTGAAGCCGCCGTCGCGGGGCGGGTTGTGGCTCGGCGTGATGACGATGCCGTCCGCGGTGTCCGGGTTGCCCGCACGGTTGTAGGCGATGATCGCGTGGCTCAGGGCCGGGGTCGGGACGAAGCCGTCCTGCGCGTCCGCGAGGACCCGGACGCCGTTGGCGGCGAGCACCTGGAGCGCGGTCTGCTCGGCGGGTGCCGAGAGGGCGTGGGTGTCGCGGCCGATGAACAGCGGGCCGTCGGTGCCCTGTTCGGCGCGGTACTCGACGATGGCCTGCGTGATCGCGGCGATGTGGGTGTCGTTGAACGCGGTGTCGAGGGACGAGCCGCGGTGGCCGGAGGTGCCGAACACCACCTTCTGCTCGGGGATCGACACGTCCGGGACGCGCTCGTGGTACGCGGCGAGCAGGGCGTCGAGGTCGACGAGGTCGTCGGCGGTCGCGGGGGTTCCGGCGCGGTCGTTCATGTGCCCATCCTGGCACCCGCTCCCCTCCGGCGTCCGAGGGTGTGTCGTGGACCGGGAACGGCACGAGCGGCCGCCCGGCCGGGTCGGTAGGGGGAGACGACCCGGGGGCGACCGCTCGCGGTCTGGGGGAGTCCGGCGCTCAGGCGGTGCGGAACGAGCCCGTCGCGGTGCGGAGCGAGCCGGTGGACGTGCGGAGCGAGCCCGTGGCCGTGCGCACCGATCCGGTCGCCGACGTCCGGCGGGTCGCCTGTGCGTCGACGAAGCGCCCGAGCCGTCCGGTCACGGGGACGCCCGTGTAGGTGCCGAGCGCGCGCCGGGCCGTGGTGCCGGTGAAGGTGCCGCGCTCGTCACGTCGCGCGGTACCGCTCACGAACGAGCCGCCGAGGGGGGAGTCGATGTGCTGCATGACCCCGACTCTACCGTTCTTTCTTGCATCATGCAAAAGAACGTCAGGCGATGAGCTCGCAGAACGTGCGTCCCTCGGCGGTCCAGCTCTGGCGTGCGAGCAGGCCTGCGTCGGCGGCGTGGGCGTGCAGGGCGTCGAGCCCGACCTCGGCCCACGGGAACGCGGCGCTCTCGTGGCCGTCGGTGTCGACCACGCGGGCCGTGTACGTCCGGTCGGCGGTGCGGTCGGGGTTCGTCTCGACGAGCACCCGCCCGCCGAGTCGGACGATCGCGCGACACCGGGCGAGCAGCGCCGTCGGGTCCCCGCCGATGCCGATGTTCCCGTCGATGACGAGTGCGGTGTCCCAGTGGCCCTCGTCGGGGACCGGGTCGAAGACGGAGCCCTGCACGGCGTGACCACCGGAGCGCCGGGCGATCGCGACCGCCTCGGCGGAGACGTCCACACCGAGCGACGGCAGGCCGACGGCACGTGCGGCGACCAGCATCCGGCCCGGGCCGCACCCGATGTCGATGACGGGACCGTCGGCGTCGTCGAGCAGGGAGCGGTCGACCCGGTCGGCCGCGGCGCTCCAGCGACCGACGTCCATCGTCACGACGGTGCCCGGCCGGCTGGGGTCGGTGAGGCGGAGTCGGCCGTCCGAGCGGAGGGCCCGCGCGTACGGCTCGCCCCCACCGGCCCCGAAGGTCATCGGTGCGTGCATGGTCATCGGACACCTCCGGAGGTCGTGCGTTCGGCGGTCAGGGCCGCGGCGAACGCGGAGCCCGGAGCGAGTGCGGCCACGCGGTCGGCGTCGGCGATCTCGTCCACGTCGAGGAGCGGCACGAGGTCGTCCACGTCGAGGCCGGCGTCCACGAGCCGGGCGCGCTGCACCGCACCGGTGTCCGCTCGGGACATCGGCACACCGCGGATGAGGGACCCGTCCGGGTCGTGCATGTACAGCGACCAGAAGCCGCCGTCCTCGGCCGGGCCGAACCAGGCGTCCCGCTCGGGGTGCTCGAACACCGGCGCGACGTCGGCCGGGCGGACCTGCGGCGTGTCCATGCCGACCAGGAGGAGCGGGCCCTGCACGGCGTCGAACAGCGTGCCGAGGCGCGCGTCGAGGTCACCGCCGGGCTGCGGCAGCACGTGGAAGCCCTCGGCTGCGTCGGGGACGACGTCGCCGTCGAAGAACAGGATGCGCCGGGCGGCGGGCAGTGCGCGGACCGTGGCGAGCGTGTCGGCGAGGCTCGCTGCCGCTACGCGTGCGGCACCCTCGGGCCCGAGCGCCGGGATGAGCCGCGTCTTCACCCG
>NZ_BACW01000029.1:0-1212 GCF_000333315.1 Curtobacterium sp. B8 | reverse complement strand
CGGGCGGGGATGGGTGCACGTGAACCCGATCCCGCTCAACCGGACGCCCGGCTCCGTGTGGACGTCGTCCGAGCCGCACGTGCAGGACGAGTTCGTGCGTCGGCTCAACGCCGCCGGCATCCCGACGACCTTCCGCGACACCCGCGGCAAGGAGATCGACGGGGCGTGCGGCCAGTTGGCTGCGGCTGAGTAGACGGCTGGGCAGGTCTGCCTGGAGGCACGGTGCAGGTTCGCACCTGGGCCCACGCCGCCGGTTCCGAGGCGACGCGCCAGCGGCGGCTCGGCCGTGCCGGTGGGGAGCCTTCCGTCGTTCCCGGGGGCGCCCCGGCAGCCGCGGGCGCGGCTCGAGTACCCCGACTTCCGCGTGGTTCCGGGGAAGTCGGGGTACGACACGCCCGGGATGCGACCCGTGTTGGCGCTCCTGTTCACCTCTGCGTAAAGTAATCACTCGTTGCCGCTGAGGCGGAGAACGGAACGGCCGGAACGGTCGCCTCCGAGTCTCGCCCGGGCAACCAACCAGCCTCTCTGACGATGCCCGCTGAACTGCGGACGGAGTGGGGAGTGCGTCTGGTCCTTGAGAACTCAACAGCGTGCACATTGTCAATGCCAATTTATTGACCCCGTGGCTCATCTGATGGTGAGTCCGGAGACAATTCCTTTTGGATAGACAGAATTGTCAGTTGACAGTTCTTTTTGTCAGTATCAACTCGCTGACACTTCGGTGTTGGTTGTAATTTTTTACGGAGAGTTTGATCCTGGCTCAGGACGAACGCTGGCGGCGTGCTTAACACATGCAAGTCGAACGATGAAGCCCAGCTTGCTGGGTGGATTAGTGGCGAACGGGTGAGTAACACGTGAGTAACCTGCCCCTGACTCTGGGATAAGCGTTGGAAACGACGTCTAATACTGGATATGACTACTGGTCGCATGGCCTGGTGGTGGAAAGATTTTTTGGTTGGGGATGGACTCGCGGCCTATCAGCTTGTTGGTGAGGTAATGGCTCACCAAGGCGACGACGGGTAGCCGGCCTGAGAGGGTGACCGGCCACACTGGGACTGAGACACGGCCCAGACTCCTACGGGAGGCAGCAGTGGGGAATATTGCACAATGGGCGAAAGCCTGATGCAGCAACGCCGCGTGAGGGATGACGGCCTTTCGGTTGTAAACCTCTTTTAGTAGGGAAGAAACGAAAGTGACGGTACCTGCAGAAAA
>NZ_BACW01000030.1:0-1695 GCF_000333315.1 Curtobacterium sp. B8 | reverse complement strand
CTCGGCACCCGAGCCCTCGGCACTGAAGCCCTCGGCACTGGAGCCCTCGAGCGGATGGCCGAGAGCGTGCACATGCCCGCCGACCTCATCCGGTTGCAGCACGCGGTGCCCTCGTACTACCTCCGCTACTTCTACGCCCACGACGTCGTGCTCGAGGAACAGCTGCACGAACGCACCCGCGCCGAGGCCGTGATGGACACCGAGCGTGCCCTGCTCACGAAGTACGCGGACCCGTCGGTCGTCACGAAGCCCGCCGAACTCGAGCAGCGCGGCGGGGCGTACTACTCCGAGGCCGCGATCGACGTGCTCTCCTCGATCCTCGGTGACCGCGGCGACGTGCAGGTCCTCAACGTGCGGAACGACGGCACGTTCCCGTTCCTCCCCGACGACCACGTCATCGAGGTCCCCGCACGCGTCACCCGGCAGACGATCACCCCGCTGCCGGTCGAGCCCCTCGCGCCGGACATGGCCGGGCTCGTGTCGCACGTCGCCGGCTACGAACGCCTCGCCCTCGAGGCCGCGGTGCACGGCGGACGCGACCGGGTCCTCCGCGCGATGTGGGCGCACCCGCTGGTCGGGCAGGTCGACAAGGCGGAGCGGCTCACCGACCTGCTCCTCGCCGCCAACGCCGACCTCATCCCCTGGGCGCGCGGCGGCGCTGCGGCCGACGGTGCGTCGGCGAGCACCCTCGCGGGGGCCCGGTGACCACCGCGGACGACGTGGTCCGCGTCCCGAGGGGCCTCGACCTCGAGTCCGACGACGTCGTCCTCGCGGTCGACGGCGGCGGGAGCAAGACCGACGTCGTCGCGATCGCCCTCGACGGCAGCCTCGTCGCCCACGCCCGCGGCCCCGGGACGAACCCGCAGACCCGGGGATGGGCCGAGGTCGGTCCGGTGCTCGACGAGGTCCGCGCCCGGGTGCTCGACGAGATCGGCACCCGCGAGGTCCGGACGACCCACGTCTACCTCGCAGGGCTCGACCTGCACGACGAACTCGTCGCTGCCGAGGCGGCGCTCGCGCACTGGTCGGAGGACGGCGGCGCCCCCGACGTCCTCGACAACGACCTGTTCGCGCTCCTCCGGGCGGGGACCCTCTCCCCCGACGCCGCCGCGCTCGTCTGCGGCACGGGAATCAACGCCCTCGCCGTCCGGGCCGACGGGGCGACCGTCCGCTACCCGGCGATCGGGGACGTCTCCGGCGACTGGGGCGGCGGCGCCTACCTCGGGAACCGGGCACTCTGGCACGCCGCACGCGCCGAGGACGGCCGGGGCCCGGCGACGGCGCTGATGGACGCGGTCCCCCGGTCGCTCGGGATGCGGAGCGTCCGCGAGGTCACCGAGGGCCTCCACTTCGGCCGCATCGACCCGGGGGCGGTGGGTCGACTCTGCCCGCTGCTGTTCGAGGTCGCCGGGGCCGGGGACGCGGTCGCGCGGTCGGTCGTCGAGCGGCAGGCCGAGGAGATCGTCCTCATGGCCTCGGTGGCCCTCGAGCGGCTCGGGCTCGGCGGCGCGGGGTCCGAGGTGCCGATCGTGCTCGGCGGCGGGGTCCTCGCGGCTCGGCACCCGCTGCTCGTGGAGCCGGTCGTCGCCGGGTTCGCCGAGCGTGTGCCGGGTGCGGTCCCGACGTGGGTCACGGCTCCGCCGGTGCTCGGGGCGGGCCTCGCTGCGCTCGAGTCCGTCGGGGGCCGTCCGGACC
>NZ_BACW01000031.1:0-1627 GCF_000333315.1 Curtobacterium sp. B8 | reverse complement strand
CTCCCGTCCGGTACGCCCGCGCGACGCGCGCTACGGGGCGGTGATGACCTGCACGGAGCCGGTGGCGGCGGCCGGACCCATCTCGTCCGCGATGCGGTTTGCCTCCTCGATGAGGGTCTGCACGATCTCGCGTTCCGGGACGGTCTTGATGACCTCGCCCTTCACGAAGATCTGGCCCTTGCCGTTGCCGGAGGCGACGCCGAGGTCGGCTTCACGGGCCTCGCCCGGACCGTTCACGACGCAGCCCATCACGGCGACGCGCAGGGGCACGGTCATGCCCTCGAGCCCCTTCGTGACGTCGTTCGCGAGCTGGTAGACGTCGACCTGGGCGCGACCGCAGCTCGGGCACGAGACGATCTCGAGCTTGCGCTCCCGGAGGTTGAGCGACTGCAGGATCTGCAGGCCGACCTTCACCTCCTGCACGGGCGGTGCCGAGAGCGAGACGCGGATCGTGTCGCCGATGCCCTCCGCGAGCAGGATGCCGAACGCGGTCGCGCTCTTGATCGTCCCCTGGAACTCCGGACCGGCCTCGGTCACGCCGAGGTGCAGCGGCCAGTCGCCCGCCGCTGCGAGCTGCCGGTACGCCTTCACCATGACGATCGGGTCGTTGTGCTTGACCGAGATCTTGAAGTCGTGGAAGTCGTGCTCCTCGAACAGGCTGGCTTCCCAGACGGCCGACTCGACGAGGGCCTCGGGCGTGGCCTTGCCGTACTTCTGCAGCAGGCTCGGCTCGAGCGACCCGGCGTTGACACCGATGCGGAGCGAGACCCCGGCGTCCTTCGCGGCCTTGGCGATCGCACCGACCTGGTCGTCGAACTTGCGGATGTTCCCCGGGTTGACGCGGACGGCCGCACACCCGGCGTCGATGGCCTGGAAGACGTACTTCGGCTGGAAGTGGATGTCGGCGATGACCGGGATCTGCGACTTCTTCGCGATGATCGGCAGGGCGTCGGCGTCGTCCTGGCTGGGAACGGCGACGCGGACGATGTCGCAGCCGGAGGCGGTGAGCTCGGCGATCTGCTGCAGGGTCGCGTTGATGTTCGTGGTGGGTGTCGTGGTCATCGACTGCACGGAGACCGGCGCGTCACCGCCCACGAGGACCTTGCCGACCCGGATCTGCCGCGACTTGCGACGCGGGGAGAGCGTTTCCGGGACTTTCGGCAGACCGAGGTTCACTGCTGGCACGCTCGACACTCTACGCGGTGCGTGCGACGCTGCTGGGGCCGTTCACAGGTCGTTCGCGGAGTCGACGACCGTGATGAGCGGCGCGTAGAGCCGCATCGCGGCAAGCGCGCGCTCGTGGTCCTCGTCGCTGGCCCCGGCACAGGCGTCCGCGACGACCGTGACGGTCGCCCCGGCGTCGGCCGCCGCGAGGGCCGTCGACAGCACGCAGCAGTCCGTGGAGACTCCCGTCAGGACGAGGTGCGGGTGGTCGCCGACCACGGCCAGGAGGCTCGTCCCCCACTTCCCGAACGTCGGTTCCGTCACGACCGGGTCGCCGCGGTTCGCCGCCGCGGTCGCGAAGGGCTCGGTCAGCGCGTAGAGCGGATCGCGGTCGGGGACGAGCGCGAACGGGCACTCGCGGTAGTACGGCACCAAGCGCCCTCGGGCTGACTCGGCGCGACAA
>NZ_BACW01000032.1:0-1586 GCF_000333315.1 Curtobacterium sp. B8 | reverse complement strand
CCACAGCTCGACGACGCCGTCGGCGGCGTTCCGCCCCGCGACGACGACGATCGGCATCCCGAGCAGTTCCGCGTCGCGGAGCTTCACGCCGGGCGACACCTTGGGACGGTCGTCGTAGACGACCTCGAACCGCTCGCCCTCGAGCTGCGCCACGATGTCCGTCGCGAGGTCGTAGGCCACCGAGTCCTTGCCGGTCGCGACGACGTGTACGTCGAACGGGGCGACGTTCTTCGGCCAGACGAGGCCCTTCTCGTCGTTGTGCGCCTCGGCGAGGATGGCGAGGATGCGCGTCACGCCGATGCCGTACGAGCCCATCGTGACCGTCGCGAGCTTGCCGTTCTCGTCCTGCACCTTGAGCCCGAGCGCCTCGGCGTACTTCCGGCCGAGCTGGAACACGTGGCCGATCTCCATGCCTCGAGCGGTCTCGAGCGGGCCGGAGCCGTCGGGTGCGGGGTCGCCGGCACGGACATCGGAGACCTCGGCGACGCCGTCGGCGGTGAAGTCGCGGCCCATGACGAGACCGGAGACGTGCACGCCGCGCTCGTTCGCACCCGTGATCCACGCGGTGCCGTCGACGACACGGGGGTCGACGACGTAGCGGATGCCCGACGGGCTCTCGGCGCCGAGGACCTGCGGGCCGATGTAGCCCTTCACGAAGACGCCGGGGTGCCGCTTGAAGTCGTCGTCCCCGGCCGGCTCGACCTCGGCGGGCGCGAACGCCACCTCGGCGCGTTTCAGGTCGACCTCGCGGTCGCCGGGCAGGCCGACGACGACGACCTCGCGGGTTCCGTCGAGGTGCGTGAGCGCGAGGACGACGTTCTTCAGCGTGTCCGCCGCGGTCCACGGTGCACCGTCGCGCGGGGCGACAGCGTTCGCGTGCGCCACGAGCGTGTCGATGGTCGGGGTGTCGGCCGCGGGGAGCAGCACGGGCTCCGGCTGCCCTCCGATCGGCAGCGCGTCCGGCACCGGGGTGACGTAGGCCTCGACGTTGGCCGCGTAGCCGCCCGCGCTGCGGACGAAGGTGTCCTCGCCGACGGCGATCGGGTGCAGGAACTCCTCGGACTTCGAGCCGCCCATCGCGCCGGCGTCGGCCTTCACGATCGCGTACTCGAGGCCGAGCCGGGCGAAGATCCGCTCGTACGCGTCGCGCATCGTCTGGTAGCTGCGGTCGAGGCCGGCGTCGTCGATGTCGAACGAGTACGCGTCCTTCATCGTGAACTCACGGCCGCGCAGGAGTCCGGCGCGGGGGCGGGCCTCGTCGCGGTACTTGTCCTGGATCTGGAAGAGCGTGACGGGGAGGTCCTTGTACGACGAGTACAGGTCCTTCACGAGCAGCGCGAAGAGCTCCTCGTGCGTCGGCGCGAGCAGGTAGTCGGCGTCCTTGCGGTCCTTCAGGCGGAAGATGCCGTCGCCGTACTCGGTCCAGCGGTTCGTCGCCTCGTACGGCTCGCGCGGGGCGAGTGCGGGGAGGAGGACCTCCTGCGCGCCGGCGGCGACCATCTCGTCGCGGATGATGCCCTCGATGCGGGCACGGACCCGGAGGCCGAGCGGCAGCCAGGCGAAGATGCCCGGGGCCTGGCGACGGA
>NZ_BACW01000033.1:0-12238 GCF_000333315.1 Curtobacterium sp. B8 | reverse complement strand
TGCCCGAACGGTCCGTCGCCATGCCCCCAGCCTAGGCGTCACCACCGACAGCACCCACCGCCGGACGGGAGGCACGGTGCGGGCCCGCCCCGCGCCTCCAGGCCGGTGCATGGGCCCGTCCGCTACGCTCGTCGCACACTCGAGACGAGAGGTCCGACCAGCACCGTGGCACCGAAGAACCAGGCGCGTGACAACCGCGAGGCGCGCGAGCGCCTCCGTCTCTACCAGGCCCGCCAGGGACTGCACGAACGGCAACGTCGTCGCCGGGTGCGGGACAACGTCGTCGGCACGGTCGTCCTCGTCGCGGTCGCCGCGCTGGCCACCGGTTCGCAGCTCGCCTTCGCCGGCGCGCAGGGCTCGGGGACGGCGGACGCGAGCGCAACCGCCACCGCGACGTCGACCCCGACGCCGAGCGCGACCGCCGGGAACACCGGGGACGTGCCGAGCAAGTCCATCGCGAAGGACTCGACGTGGACGGGCACGCTCACGCTGAACAAGGACGTCCGGCTCGGCATCGAGCTCGACGGGCAGAAGGCCCCGCAGGCCACCAGCGTCGAGATCAAGCTCATCCAGGAGCAGTTCTACAACGGCACGACCTGCCACCGCCTCGCCGACAGCACGGGCCTGCAGTTCCTCCAGTGCGGTTCGGCGAACGGGGACGGCACCGGGGACGCCGGGTTCGAGTACGGCCCGCTCGAGAACGTGCCGAGCGACGGTGAGTACGCGAAGGGCACGATCGCGATCGCCCGCAGTTCCTCGCCGTACTCGCAGTCGACCCAGTTCTTCATCGTCACCGGCGACACGACACTCGACTCCTCGACGGGCGGGTACACGGTCGTCGGGAAGGTCACGAGCGGCCTGTCCGCCCTCGTGTCGAAGATCACCTCGAAGGGCATCGCGAAGGCCGGCAGCGACGGCACCGGCGAGCCGAAGGTCGCGACGAAGATCACCGGCGCGACCATCGAGCGGGAGCAGTAGTCCACAACCCGTCGACCCCGGCCGTCCCGGCAGCGTCTTCGTGCAATAGGCTGACGACCTGACCGTGCCGACGGGGACGTCGGCGATGCACGACCACGATCGAGGCGAGACCTGTGGGATCTGACGAAGCAACGACCTGGGGGCGGGTCGACGAGAACGGGACGGTGTACGTCCGGTACGAGGACGGCGAGCGAGCCGTCGGCGAGTACCCGGACGCCACGGCGGACGAGGCCCTCGCCTACTTCGCACGGAAGTACGCCGACCTCGAGGGCCAGGTGAAGATCGCCGAGCAGCGCGTGCAGCGCGGCGCCTCGGCGAACGACGTCTCCCGGACCGTCGCGCACCTCCGCGAGCAGCTGGCGGACGCCCGGGTCGTGGGTGACATCAAGTCGCTCGAGGACCGCGTCGCCGCGCTCTCCGACCAGGTCGGCTCGCTCACCAAGGAGCAGGCCGAGCAGGCCCAGCAGGCGCTGACGGACGCCCTCGCGCACCGGACGGCACTGGTGGAGGAGGCCGAGGCACTCGCCGCGGTGGACCCGGCGCGTGCGCAGTGGAAGCAGATCACCGCACAGCTCGACGACGTCTTCGCCCGCTGGCAGCAGCACCAGCACGACGGTCCGCGGATCCCGAAGAACGAGGCCAACGAGCTGTGGAAGCGCTTCCGTGCCGCTCGTTCGACGGTCGACCAGCACCGCCGTGCCTTCTACTCCGAGCTCGACGCGCAGCACCGCGACGCCCGCAGCCGGAAGCAGGACCTCGTCGCCCAGGCCGAGGCGCTCGCACCGCGCGGCTCCGACGCGATCCCGACCTACCGGCAGCTGCTCGACGACTGGAAGCGCGCCGGTCGCGCGGGCAAGCGCCATGACGACGCCCTCTGGGCACGTTTCAAGGCGGCCGGAGACGTCCTGTTCGAGCAGCGCCACGCCGAGGCGGCCGTCGAGAACGAGGAATTCGCTGCCAACCTCGACGCGAAGCAGGCGCTCCTGACCGAGGCCGAGCCGCTCCTGCAGGAGACCGACCGGGTCGCCGCTCGCCGGACCCTCACGGGCATCCAGCGTCGGTGGGACGAGATCGGCAAGGTGCCCCGCGGCGACGTCCGGCGCATCGAGGACCGTCTGCGCCAGATCGAGGACCACGTGCGGAGCCTCGAGGACCAGCACTGGAAGGCGTCCGACCCGGAGCGCAAGGCCCGTCAGACCGGTCTCGCGAGCCAGCTCGAGGACGCGATCGGCAAGCTCGAGGCGGAGCTCGCCGCGGCCAAGGAGTCGGGCGACGCCCGGAAGATCAAGGACGCGCAAGAGGCCCTCGACGCCCGCAAGATCTGGCTCGACGCGCTCGGCGGCTGAGTCCTGGCACCGCAGAACGCCCCGCGACCGACGTCGGTCGCGGGGCGTCCTGCGTTCTGCGCCGGGTGCGGCGGGGGCGCCGGGGGGGGGTGTCGCGCGGCGTGCGCGGCGGCGAGACTCGGGCTGCGCGACAGTTCTCGCGTTCGGAGCCGCGAGACGTGTCGCCACGGCCGAGTCTCGCGGGCGCCCGGCCGAGTCTCGCGCCCGCCCGGCCGAGTCTCGCGGGCGCACGGCCGAGTCTCGCGCCCGCGGGAGACGGCAGCTGCCGACGTCAGACCGGCGCGGGCAGCCCGAGCAGGAGTCGGATGTCGAGGTCGTCCTGCTGCATCTGCGCGGCGAGCTCGTCCATCGACGAGAACTTCACCATGCCGCGGACGTACGAGACGAACAGCACCGCGATCGTCTCGCCGTAGAGGTCGATGTCGACGTCGAGCAGGTGCGCCTCGATCTGCTTCTCCGGGACGCCGTCGAACGTCGGGTTGTTGCCCACCGACACCGCGGCAGGGTACAGCGTGCCGTCGTGCAGCACCCGGGCCGCGTAGACGCCGTCGGCCGGGACGAAGCCCTCGCAGTGCGGGTCGAGGTTGGCGGTGGGGTAGCCCATCGCGCGTCCGCGCTGGTTGCCGTGCACGACGACGCTCCGGACGGCATGCTCACGTCCGAGCAGCCGGGCGGCCTCGGCGACACGGCCGTCGCCGAGCAGCTCACGGATCCACGTCGAGGACACCCGACGCTCGCCGGCGGGGCGGACGTCGTCCACCAGGTCGACGTCGTCGATGAGCTCGACGGTGAAGCCGAGACGCTCCCCCAGGCTGCGGAGCAGGGTGACGTCCCCGGCGCCGCGGTGCCCGAACCGGAAGTCGCTGCCGACGAAGACGTAGCGCGCGTGCAGCGTGTCGACGAGGATCTCGGAGACGAAGTCCTCGGGTTCCTTCGACTGGAGGTCGTGGTCGAAGCGGAGCAGCACGGTCGCGTCGACGCCGACGTCCTCGAGGAGTTCGCGTCGCTGGGCGATGCTCGTCAGCGCCGGGGGCGTCTTCACCGGGTCGATGACGCTCAGGGGATGCCGGTCGAACGTGACGACGGTCGACACGAGGCCCTGCTGCCGGGCCGACTGTTCGAGGTGCGCAATCACCGCGCGGTGCCCGACGTGCACGCCGTCGAACTTCCCGATGGTCACGGCGCTCGGTCCGAAGCCCTGAGCCATGTCGGCGAGGTCGTCGTAGTACTGCACGGCCGTCCCTACTCGCCCACGGGGGCGGTCGGTGTCGCGTCCGAACGGTGGTCGGCCGCGGGCGTCGCCTGCGCGGCCGTCCGGTGGTGCTTGCGGAGCCACCAGAGGCCCGCGATCGGCAGGACGAGCGGCGCGAAGAGGTAGCCGAGCCCGTAGTAGGACCAGACGGTGTCGTCGGGGAACAGCTGGTGGTCGAGGAGCGAGAGCGTCCCGACGACGAGCACCCCGGCCATCTCGAACCCGATGGTGACGCAGGCGACGCGGTACCAGACCCGGCCGGGAGCGATCAGCGCGATCATCGCGACGATGTACACGACCGCGGCGACGGCACTGAGCGTGTAGGCGAAGGGCGCGAAGGAGAACTTCTCGATGATCTGCACGACGCTTCGACCCGTCGCGGCCAGCGCGAGGATGCCGTAGACGGCGATGAGGACTCGGCCGACGCCGGTCGCGAGTGAGGATCTGGTCGCCATTGCACCGATTCTACCGACCAGCACCGACCCGGATGACGCCGCCGGTCGCGCCGCACCGGATCAGACCAGGGCGAACCAGATCTGGTACATCCGGTAGACCATCACGGCGACGGTGAACGCGCCGGCGCCCAGCACGACGGTGCTCCACCGCGTCCGGTCGATGAGCGCCCAGACGACGGCCGCCGGCGGCACGAGCAGCACGGAGACCGCGTACACGCCGAACTCGAGCGCGTTGCCCTTCGGCGGACTGCCGACTGCAGGCAGCACGAGCGAGATGACCCCCTGCGCGATGAGCAGCAGCTCGACGAGCACGAGGGAGCCGACGGTGTAGTCGTTCGGCTTCCACCCGATGAGTCCGACCACCACGGCGAACAGCCCCGCGACCACGGCGAGCACGAGCTGGACCCACATGAACCACTCGATCACGGCTCAGGCTCCCGTCGGCGTGGGGAAGTTGGTGATGACGCGGAGCTGTCCGCGGCGGACCGAGACGAGACCGACGAGCCGGTCCGATCCGGCGGCGATGGCCGCGACGGGACCGTCGTGGTCCGGGTGCTCCGCCCGCACGCGCTTGCCGTCGGCGAGGTCCTTCGCGGACACCGGGTCGAGGGCGACGGTCGGGAACAGGGTGCGCGCGACGTCCGCGGGACGGAGGAGCGCCGCCCGCACGTCGACCGAGTCGTCCTCGATGTCGACGGCGTCGTCCACGTGGAAGGGCCCGACGTCGATGCGCCGCAGGGCGGTCAGGTGCGCGCCGGTGCCGAGGGCTGCGCCGACGTCACGGGCCAGCGCCCGGACGTACGTGCCCGAGGAACACGCCACGACGACGTCGAGGTCGACGACCTGCACGTCGACGCCGTCGACGGTGACCGTGTGCTCCTGGCGACCGGTCACGTCGAAGCGCGACACGGTGACCGTGCGGGACTTCAGCACGACCTCCTCGCCCTTGCGAGCGAGGTCGTACGCGCGCCGACCGTCGACCTTGATGGCGCTCACGGTCGAGGGCACCTGGTCGATCGTGCCGCGCTGCGCAGCCACGGCAGCCTCGACGGCCACGTCCGACACGTCAACGCCGGCGACCCCGGGCGCGGCGACCGGATCGCCGTCCGCGTCGTCCGAGTCCGTGGACACACCGAGGCGGACGGTGGCGGTGTAGGTCTTCCCGAGGCCGACGAGGTGGGTCAGCAGCCGGGTGGACGGTCCGGCACCGAGCAACAGCAGCCCGGTCGCCATCGGGTCGAGTGTGCCCGCGTGGCCGATCTTCTTCATCCCGAGCCGACGGCGTGCGATCGACACGACCCGGTGACTGGAGATCCCCTGCGGCTTGTCGACGAGGAGGATCCCGTCCGGCGGCGATTCGAGCACCCGGAGAGGTTACCAGCGCTCCTCATCCCCCGGCTGCGCTCAGCAGGCGTCGTTCCACTCGCGACGGGGGTGCTCGGGGTCGGTGACGTCGAGCACGGCCGACGCGGCGATCTTCACGTCGGCTCGCCGCTCGAGCCGGCCCTGCTCGCGCTCCACCCAGAGCGACCAACGCCACAGGCCGCGCACGCCCTGGTCGAGGAGCCCGTGTCCGTGGACGACCAGCACCCCGGGTCCCTCGCCAGTGGACCGGAACGGCGCGACGACGCCGGACCGCAGCTCGTCCGCCGACGCCGAGGGCGCCGCGGCGGCCAGCGCCTGCACGCCGTGCTGCTCGAACCCGGCGACGAGCGCTGCCGCGACCCGCTCGAGATCGGTGCCCGGCTGCCCGTCGACGCCGATGACGGTGCGGTTCGTGCCGACCTGCGCGATCGCCTCCGCCGCGATCGCGGCCATGGTGTCGGTCTCTTCGGGTGCCCAGCGTGTCATGCACCCCACCGTAGGCTGTCCTGGTGAACGCGAGTCGAGCCTCCAGGCCGCCTGTGGAGAACGCGCCACGTGTGGACGGCACCGCCGAGGCGGACGCCCCCGACATCGCCACCCCGCTCACCGCGTGGTTCCGCGCGGAGGCGCGCGACCTCCCGTGGCGCCGTCCCGGCTTCCCCGCGTGGGGCACGCTCGTGAGCGAGATCATGCTGCAGCAGACGCAGGTCGCGCGCGTGGTCCCCCGCCTGGAGGCATGGCTCACCCGGTGGCCGACCCCTCGCGACCTCGCCCAGTCGCCTCCGTCCGACGCGGTCCGCGCCTGGGACCGGCTCGGCTACCCGAGACGGGCGCTCGCGCTGCACGCCGCGGCGACCGTGATCGCGGAGCAGCACGACAACGTCGTGCCCCGCGACGTCGACGCGCTGCTCGCGTTGCCGGGGATCGGCGACTACACCGCGCGGGCGGTGGCCGTGTTCGCCTACGGCGACCGGCACCCCGTCGTCGACGTCAACGTCCGTCGCGTCCTCGCTCGCGCCCTGCTCGGGCAGGGCGAGCCCGGCCCCGCGAACGCGAAGCGGGACCTGCCGCTGATGGATTCCGTGCTGCCCGAGGACCGCGACGACGCCGCGGCCACGAACGCCGCCGTGATGGAGCTCGGGGCGCTCGTGTGCGTCGCCCGCTCCCCCGCGTGCGACGCGTGCCCGATCGCCGACCGGTGCGCCTGGCGCGCCGCCGGGTACCCGGAGCACGACGGGCCGCGGGCCCCGAAGCAGGCGAAGTTCGCCGGGAGCGACCGGCAGGTGCGCGGGCTCCTCATGGCCGAACTCCGCGCGAGCGACGTGCCCGTCACGCGGTCCGAGATCGACCTCGTCTGGCCGGACGACGCACAACGGGAGCGTGCACTCGCCTCGCTCCTCCGCGACGGACTGGCCGTCGGCGACGATGCGGGTGGGTACACGCTCCCGATCGGGTGAGGACTATGCCTCCTCGTCCTCGTCGTGCTTGTACGGGTCGGCGTCGCCGGCGTACTGCGCGCCCGCCGAGGCGGCACGCACCTGCGCGTCGCGGACCTGGGCCTGCGCGAGCAGGTCCTCCATGTGCGCCGAGGTCTCCGGCAGCGCGTCCGCGATGAACTCGAGCGACGGGGTGAGCCGTGCGGTGATGTTCTTGCCGACCTCGCTCCGGAGCATCCCGGTGGCGGCCTTGAGCGCGGCGGCCGAGTCGGCGCGCTCCTCGTCGGACCCGTAGACGGTGTAGAAGACCGAGGCGTGCTGCAGGTCCCCGGTCACGCGCACGTCGGTGATCGTCACGAAGCCGAGGCGCGGATCGCGGAGTCCCTTGTCGAGCCGACGTGCGACGACCTCCTTGATGCGGTCCGCCATCTTGCGGGCGCGCTGCGGGTCAGCCATGAGTGCCTCCTGGGGCAGGTGTCTTCTGGTGGAACGGGTGGACCCCGCCGCTCCCCTGGGGGAACGGCGGGGTCCAGGATAGCCAGGCGACTAGTCGCGCGGCTTCTCGACGAGCTCGGTCGTCTCGATCTCGTCACCGATCTGGATGTCGTTGTACTTGCCCAGACCGATACCGGCCTCGAAGTCCGTGCGGACCTCGGTGACGTCGTCCTTGAAGCGACGCAGGGACTCGATCGCCAGACCGTCGGCGATGACGACACCCTCGCGGATGACGCGCGCCTTGGCGTTGCGGGTGATCGTGCCGGAGCGGACGATGACACCGGCGATGTTGCCGAACTTGGAGGAACGGAACACCTCGCGGATCTCCGCGACGCCCGACTGGACCTCTTCGTACTCGGGCTTGAGCATGCCCTTGAGGGACTGCTCGATGTCCTCGAGTGCGTTGTAGATGACCGAGTAGAAGCGCACGTCGATGCCTTCGCGCGCCGCACGCTCGCGGGCCTTGACGTCCGGGCGGACGTTGAAGCCGACGACGATCGCGTTGTCGATCGTCGCGAGGTCGATGTCCGACTCCGTGATCGCACCCACACCGCGGTGCAGGATGCGCAGCTGGACGCTGTCGTCCACCTCGATGTCGAGGAGCGACTGCTCGAGTGCCTCGACGGCACCGGAGACGTCACCCTTGATGATGAGGTTGAGCGAGTCGACCTTGCCCTCTTCGAGTGCACGGGTGAAGTCCTCGAGCGAGATGCGCTTGCGGGCCTTGGCCAGCTGGGCGTTGCGCTCGGCGGCTTCACGCTTCTCAGCGATCTGACGGGCCGTGCGGTCCTCCTCGGTGACGAGGAACGTGTCACCGGCGCGCGGCACCGACGACAGACCCTGCACCTGGACCGGACGCGACGGGGTCGCAGCCTGGACGGCGACGCCGTTCTCGTCCGTCATCGCACGGACGCGACCGTAGGCCGTGCCGGCGACGATGGCATCCCCGACGTGCAGCGTGCCGGACTGGATGAGCACGGTCGCCACCGAACCACGACCCTTGTCGAGTCGGGCTTCGATCGCCACACCGCGGGCGTCCTTGTCGGGGTTCGCACGCAGGTCGAGACCGGCGTCGGCCGTGAGCAGCACCGCGTCCAGGAGGTCCTGGATGCCGATGTTCTGGCGGGCCGACACGTCGACGAACATGACGTCGCCGCCGTACTCCTCGGCCACCAGGTTGTACTCGGTGAGCTGCTGGCGGACCTTGGCCGGGTTCGCGCCTTCCTTGTCGATCTTGTTCACCGCGACCACGATCGGCACACCGGCCGACTGGGCGTGGTTCAGCGCCTCGATCGTCTGGGGCATGATGCCGTCGTCCGCCGCGACCACCAGGATCGCGATGTCGGTCACCTGCGCACCACGGGCACGCATGGCGGTGAACGCCTCGTGACCCGGGGTGTCGATGAACGTGATCGGACGCTCGACGCCCTCGTGCTCGGTGACGATCTGGTAGGCACCGATGTGCTGGGTGATGCCACCGGCCTCGCCCTCGACGACCTTCGAGTTGCGGATCGCGTCGAGGAGGCGGGTCTTGCCGTGGTCGACGTGACCCATGACGGTGACCACCGGGGGCCGCTGCTGCAGCACCGAGTCGTCCTCGTCCTCGAGTTCGCCTTCGAGGTCGATGTCGAAGCCCTCGAGGAGCTCCTTGTCCTCGTCCTCGGGCGACACGATCTGGATCTTGTAGCCGAGCTCCTCGCCGAGGACCTCGAACGTGGCCTCGTCCAAGGACTCCGTGGCGGTCGCCATCTCACCGAGGTGGAACAGCACCGTCACGAGGTTGCCGGGGCTCGCGTCGATCTTGTCCGCGAAGTCCGAGATGCTCGCACCACGGCGCAGACGGATGACCGTGCTGCCGTCGCCGCGCGGGACCTGCACGCCGCCGAGCGACGGCGCCTGCCGCATCTCGTACTCGGCGCGCTTCGTCCGCTTCGACTTGCGGGCACGGCTCTTGCCGCCACCGCGACCGAACGCACCGGCGGTCCCACCACCGGGGCCACGACCACGGCCGCCGCCACCGGCGGGACGCGGGCCGCTGAAGGCCGGACGCGGGAAGCCGCCACCGGCACCACCGGCACCACCCGGACGACCACCGGGACCGCCACGACCGCCGGCACCCTGGCCCGGGCGCTGCCCGAAGCCGTTGGGACGACCGGACTGACCGGGACCACCCGGACGCGGCGCACCGGGACGAGGGACACCCGGACGCGGCGGAGCCGGACGCGGGATGCCGTTGCCGCCACCCTGACCGGCCGCGGGGCGCTGCCCCATGCCCTGGTTCTGGGAGTACGGGTTGTTGCCGGGGCGCGGCGGTCGGGAGCCCATGCCCTGGCTCGATGCGTAGGGGTTGTTCCCCGGACGGGCGCCCGGCTTCGGACCACCCGGCTTCGGACCGGCGGCCGCGGGCTTCGGCGACCCCGGCTTGACGGCGTCACCGCCCTTGTCGGTCGACGTGTCGTCCGCCGCTGCCTTCTCGGCCGCGGCGGCCTTCCGTGCGGCCTCGGCCTCGGCCTGCCGCTGCGCGACCGACTTCGGGGCGGCCGGCGTCGGGACGTCGGACGGTGCTTGGGCGGCGGGAGCGGACTGCTCGGGCGCGGGGGTCGGCGCCGCGGGACGTGCCGGACCCGGCTTGGCACCGCCCGGCTTCGGGCCGGCGGTACCGGGCTTGGGTGCCGTGGCGCGTGCCGCAGGAGCGGCGCCGCCGGCGGCCTTGTCCGACGACGATGCGCCGGCCGCCTGCAGCGCAGCACGGAGCTTGCGCGCGACGGGGGGTTCCACACTGGAGCTCGGGCCCTTGACGAACTCGCCGAGCTCCTTGAGCTTCTCCATTGCGGTCTTGCTGTCGACACCGAGTTCGGATGCGATCTCGTGTACGCGTGGTTTTGCCACTGTTCTCCTTCACGGGTCCTGCCCCGTGAAGGGGCAGGACTCACTGGATGACGGGTCTCATTTCGAGCCGCTCATCAGTTGTCCATAAGCCATTCAGCCTGTTCTGTCGTGTCCGGGCGCTCGGATGTCCGCTCGGCCGTGCGGCCTTGCAGGTACTCGAGCACCGAGGACGTGTCGGGTTCACGATCCAGCCGAAGCGCCCGGCGGAACGCCCGTCGCTTGACGGCCAGCTCGTAGGCGTCGACGGTCGGGGTGAGCCACGCTCCCCGGCCCGGCATGACTGCCTTCGGATCCGCCACGACTCGCCCGTCGCTCAGGGCGACGACACGGAGGAGGGAGGATCGGGGCGCGCGACGACGACTGCCGATGCACGTTCTGACGGGTTCCACCTTACTCCTTGCCTCGGACGGACGCGATCCGGCACGCCCGGTCCGGCCACGCCGGCAGCGAAACGCCGCCGACGCGGGCCGCGGGGGCGCAGCTGCGCGGGTCGTGCTTACTCGTCCCCGTCGAGGATCGAGTCCGGCTGGATGTCGATCCGCGCGCCCGTGAGCTTCGCGGCGAGACGGGCGTTCTGCCCCTCCTTGCCGATCGCGAGCGACAGCTGGTAGTCCGGCACGAGCGCCCGCACGGCCTTCGTCGAGGCGTCGAGCACGAACGCGCTCGTCACCTTCGCCGGCGACAGCGCGCTGGCCACGAACGTCGCGAGGTCCGGGGACCAGTCGACGATGTCGATCTTCTCCGCACCGAGCTCGGTCGTCACGGCACGCACGCGCGCGCCGAGCTCGCCGATGCAGGCGCCCTTCGCGTTGACACCGGACTCGTTCGCCTTGACGGCGAGCTTCGTGCGGTGGCCGGCCTCGCGGGCGAGGGACGTGATCTCGACGACGCCGGACGCGATCTCCGGGACCTCGAGCGCGAACAGCTTCCGCACCAGACCCGGGTGCGTGCGCGACACGGTGATCTGCGGCCCCTTCGGACCCCGACCGACGCTCGTCACGTACACGCGGATGCGCGAGCCGTGCTTGTACTCCTCGCCGGGGACCTGCTCCTCCGGCGGCAGGATCGCCTCGACGGTGCCGAGGTCGACGTGCACCATGCGCGGGTTCGGCCCCTGCTGGATGACACCGGCGACGATGTCGCCCTCCTTGCCGCGGAACTGGCCGAGGATCTTGTCGTCACCGATGTCGCGGAGGCGCTGGTTGATGACCTGCTTCGCCGCGAACGCCGCGATGCGGCCGAAGTCGCTCGGCTGGTCGACCGACTCGCCGACGACGGTGCCCTCCTCGTCGCGCTCGGGCACGTAGACGGAGACCTCACCGCTCTTGCGGTCGAGCTCCACGCGCGCCTGGGCGTCCACGGGCTCGTCGTTCTCGGCGCGGTGCTTCTGGTAGGCCGTCAGGATCGCCTGCTCGATGATCTGGACGAGTTCTTCGAACGGGATCTCCCGCTCGCGCTCCATGAGTCGCAGGACTGCGAGATCGATCTTCACCGAGGTGCCTCCGTATTCAGCTGAGTCGCCTCCGCAGTGGAACGTCGCGGAAGTCGGCGACCAGCGTACCCCACTGCGGCTCGCGAGCCCGGCCGTGCGATGGTTCGTCAGTCGGACCGACCGCCGGGAGGCGTGGTCCAGGTGGTCACGACACCCCGCTCACGTCCGCCGGGCGGGCAACAACGGTCACATCGGCGACGCCAGACCGACCCATCATGACCACTGGCGCCGTGCATGCGGCGCGTCCTGACCACACGGCAACTCCCGCAGACCGCTGCTGACGACGACGCCGACGACCGACTGGCGGGTGGGTCGACCGACAGCGGGCATCGTCCGAGTGGGCACGACACCCCGCTCACGTCCGCGGGGCGGTCAACAACGGTCACATCGGCGACTCCAGACCGACCCATCATGACCACTCGGCGCCGTGCAGGCGGCGCGTCCTGACCACACGGCAACTCCCGCGGACCGCTGCTGACGACGACGACGTCGACGCCGACGACCGACTGACTGGTGGATCGACGGACGGG
>NZ_BACW01000034.1:0-3253 GCF_000333315.1 Curtobacterium sp. B8 | reverse complement strand
TCCCGTCCGTCTGTCGGTCGCGTCGCGCGCTGCGCGTCAGCTCGGGTGCGTCATCGAGAGCACGTCGAGCGCGCTGTCGAGCTGCTCCTCGGTGACCTCGCCCCGCTCGACGTAGCCGAGGGCGACGACGGCCTCGCGGACGGTGATGCCCTCCGCGACGGCGTACTTCGCGACCTTGGCGGCCGCCTCGTACCCGATGACACGGTTGAGCGGCGTGACGATCGACGGGGACGACTCCGCGAAGGCGCGGGCGCGGTCGAGGTTCGCCTCGAGCCCGTCGACCGTCTTGTCGGCCAGCACGCGCGAGCTGTTCGCCAGCAGGCGGATCGACTCGAGCAGCGCGGTGCCCATGACGGGGATGGCGACGTTCAGCTCGAACGCACCGGAGGCGCCGGCCCACGCGACGGTGGCGTCGTTGCCGATGACCCGCGCCGCGACCATGAGGGTGGCCTCGGGGATGACCGGGTTGACCTTGCCGGGCATGATCGACGAGCCCGGCTGGAGGTCGGGGATGTGCAGCTCGCCGAGCCCGGTGTTCGGCCCGGACCCCATCCACCGGAGGTCGTTGTTGATCTTCGTCAGGCTCACCGCGATGACCTTGAGCGCGCCGGACGCCTCGACCAGGGCGTCACGGGCGCCCTGGGCCTCGAAGTGGTCGAGCGCCTCGGTGATGGGCAGCCCGGTGTCCTCGGCGAGCTGCGCGATGACCTCCTGCGGGAAGCCCTTCGGGGTGTTGATGCCGGTGCCGACGGCGGTCCCCCCGAGGGGCACCTCCGCGACGCGGGGGAGCGTGGCGTTCACACGTTCGACACCGAGTCGGATCTGCCGCGCGTAGCCGCCGAACTCCTGGCCGAGGGTCACCGGGGTGGCGTCCATGAGGTGCGTCCGGCCGGACTTCACGGCATCGGCCCACAGCGTCGCCTTGCGCTCGAACGCCTCCGCGAGGTGCTCGAGGGCCGGGACGAGCGTGCGGATCAGGGCCTCGGTGACGGCGACGTGCACGGAGGTCGGGAAGACGTCGTTCGACGACTGCGACGCGTTCACGTGGTCGTTCGGGTGCACTGCCGTGCCGGCGACGTCCGAGGCCAGCGTCGCGAGGACCTCGTTCATGTTCATGTTCGAGGAGGTGCCGCTGCCGGTCTGGTACACGTCGACGGGGAACTGGTCGTGGTGCTCACCCGCGATGATCCGGTCCGCGGCGGAGACGATCGCGTCGGCCACAGGCTCGTCGATGATCCCGCGGGCACCGTTCACGATCGCCGCCGCACGCTTCACCCGGGCGAGGGCGACGATCTGCGAGGGCTCGAGGCCGCTGCCGGAGATCGGGAAGTTCTCGACGGCCCGCTGCGTCTGGGCGCGGTAGAGCGCCGACTTCGGCACCCGGACCTCGCCCATGGTGTCGTGCTCGATGCGGAACCCGTCATCGGTCGTCGCTGCGGTCTGGGTGGTGTCGGTCACGTCGTCGTGGTCCTTCCTCGGTGTGCTCCGGCGCGGTCGCGTCGGTGGGTGCTGCGGCGGAGGTGGTCCGCCGCGCCGGTCGTGACGGTCGGTCACCGTCGTGCCGGTGGTGCGTGGTCGGGGCCGGTTCGGTGGTCACGGGCCGGGCCGTTCCGGTCGTGCGGCCGGACTGTCCCGGTCGTGCGGCCGGGACGGCTGGCCGGTCGTCCGGGCCGCGTCAGGCCTGGCCGACGACGGTGTCGACCGAGACCTCGCCGGTGGCCAGGTCGTAGGTCGCCCCGACGACCGCCAACCTACCCTCGGCGACGGCGTCGGACACGGCGCCGGATCGTTCGAGGATCTGGGCGAGGCTGGCTTCGAGGTGCGCGGCACCGATCGACTCCTGCGGCAGCTCGGCGTCGGCGGTGCGGACCTTCTCGACGCTCGGGGCGATCGCGTCGACGAGGGTCTGCAGGTGCGGGGCCGGGACCGGCTCGCCCGACCGGGCCGCTGCCACGGCGCCGCACTTCGTGTGCCGGAGGACCACCAGGAGCGGGGTCCCGAGCGCGACGACCGCGAACTCGATGGAGCCGAGCACGACATCGTCGACGATCTGGCCCGCGTTGCGGATGGCGAAGAGGTCGCCGATGCCCGCGTCGAACACGTGCTCGAAGGGCACCCGCGAGTCCGAGCAGCCGAGGACGGTCGCGAACGGCGCCTGGGACCCGGCGAGCTCCGATCGGCGGTCGGGGTCGATCCGGCCGGTGCGGCGCTTGTCGGCGGCGAACCGGGCGTTGCCCTCGACGAGCAGTCGGAGGGCGTCGGACGGGGTGGAGGCGGCGCGGTCGGGCATGGGGCTCCTCGTGGGCGGCGGTCGGATCGGTTCGGGAAGCGGTGGTGGCCGGGTCGGTCAGCTGTCCGGGAACTGCTTCGAGACCGCGGTCGCGAGCGTCCGGAACGATGCCTCGTCAGCGGTGCCGGCGAGCACGAACGTGTACTTGCCCGCGGTCCGGACCAGGGCGTACGCGTCGTTGCCGGCGCCCTTGCCCTCGTCACGACGGTCGTACACGGTCCACTTCGTGCCCGCGATCGTCACGGACCCGGTCGCCGGCTTCTGCTCGAGCTGGTTCGCGACCCAGGTGTC
This sequence comes from Curtobacterium sp. B8, assembly GCF_000333315.1. Lineage (NCBI taxonomy): Bacteria > Bacillati > Actinomycetota > Actinomycetes > Micrococcales > Microbacteriaceae > Curtobacterium > Curtobacterium sp. B8. Next base: position 672 of record NZ_BACW01000034.1, on the reverse strand, counting down.
GTTCGCCGACACGCCCTGCTGCAGTCCGATGAACTGCTGGTCGGGCGTGAGGAAGCCCACCGTCCAGACGTCGACGCCGTCGGCTGCCTTGTCGCTGTAGTCGGCGCGGTTGGCCGAGAAGCCCTTCGGCAGCGTCGGCGCCGCGAGCGTCACGCCGGGGACGTCGGCGTCCTGCGCCACCTGCCGGTAGTCGACCGCGCGGTCGACGACCTGGGTGTCCGGTCGGACGACGACGGCCACGAGGAACAGGACGATGCCGAGCGAGGCGATCATCGCGATGACGAGGTTGAAGGCGGTCTGGTGCTGACGTCGTGCGGTGCGAGCGGCGTCCTTGCGGGCCCAGGTCTCCTCGGGGGTCTCCGCGCGGCCGAGTTCGGCGACGATCGGGCGTCCGTCGGCGTCCGTCATCAGGCGCCACCCCCGTCCGTGGCCGAGCCGCGCTCGTCGGAAGCGGCACGGGCGGCGTCGAGCCGGGCCCGTGCGCCCACGAGCCACTCTTGGCACCGGGCAGCCAGCGCCTCGCCGCGTTCCCAGAGCCCGAGCGAACGCTCGAGGGTCGCGGAGCCCTGCTCGAGCTCGGCGACGACGCGCACGAGTTCGTCGCGGGCCGCTTCGTAGAACAGCGTGGCGACGTCGACGACCTGCTCGGGTACCTGCTGGGATGCACACCAC
>NZ_BACW01000035.1:0-11037 GCF_000333315.1 Curtobacterium sp. B8 | reverse complement strand
GGGCGACTGCTCGACGCGGTTCGGTCGGGCGTCACGCTCGCGGAACGCGTCCATGCGCCACCGGAAGAGCGGGAGGTCGTCGCGCGGGATGAAGGCGGCCTCGTGCGCCCAGTACTCCAGGTACGGGCCGCGTCTGGCTGTGGTGAGCCGGTCGAGCGTGGCCCGGTCGTAGGCGCCGAGCCGGGCGAAGAGCGGGAGGTAGTGGCTGCGCTCGAAGACGTTCACGCTGTCGATCTGGAGCAGGCCGAGCCGGGCGAACCCGCTGTTCAGCGCCCGCGTCGACACCGCCGGCGCCGGCGCCGAGCCGAAGCCCTGCGCGGCGAGCGCGACCCGTCGAGCCTCGGCGGCGGAGAGCGTGGTCCTGACCATGCCCCGACGCTACCGATCCCCTCCGACACGCCTTCCCGGGGCCCGTATGCCTGATCCGGAACCTGTCAGGTTGCACATCGCTACAGTGGCGGGCATGGCCTGGGGCAGCAAGAAGACTCATCCCGATCCCGTCGTCGAGGACTCGGTGCCCACAGGCATGCGGATCGCGGGGGCGTGGTCGTGGCGCGTGCTCGTCGTGCTCGGCGTGGTGGCGGTGTTCATCTACCTCGTCATGCTGTTCAGCGAGGTGCTCATCCCCTTCCTCATCGGCATCGTGGTGGCGTCGTTGCTCGTGCCGCTGTCGAACTGGTTGCAGCGGCACCACGTGCCGAAGTGGATCGCGGTGCTCGTCAGCCTCGTCGGTGGGCTCGCCGCCGTGGGCGGGCTGATCTGGCTCGTCGTCGACCAGATCGCGGCCGCGTGGCCCTCGCTGCGCGACCGGGCGCTGCAGCAGTACGACTCCGTGCAGCAACTGCTCCAGAACTCCGGGCTCGACATCAGCGAGAAGGACTTCAACAACTCGCTGAACCAGGCGACGAACTGGCTCCAGGACAACTCCGGGTCGATCCTCTCCGGCGCCGCGAGCGTCGGCTCGTCGCTGACCCACGTCCTGACCGGGCTCTTCGTCGTCATCTTCACGGTGATCTTCCTGCTCATCGACGGCAAGAACGTCTGGCGCTGGGTCGTCCGGATCTTCCCGCGCAAGGCCCGCCCGGCGATCGACGGTGCCGGCGTCGCGGGGTGGACGACCCTGACGAGCTTCGTCAAGGTGCAGATCTTCGTCGCGTTCGTCGACGCGGTCGGCATCGGCATCGGCGCGGCCGCCCTGCAGCTGCCGCTCGTCGTGCCGATCGCCGTGTTCGTCTTCCTCGGCGCGTTCATCCCCGTCGTGGGTGCGATCGTGACCGGCATCCTCGCCGTCATCGTCGCGCTGCTGTTCAACGGCTGGGGTGCGGCGCTCATCATGCTCGGTGTCGTCCTCGCCGTGCAGCAGATCGAGGGCCACATCCTGCAGCCGCTCGTGATGGGCAACGCAGTCAAGGTGCACCCCCTGGCGGTCGTCCTCGGCGTCACCGCGGCCTCGGGGCTCGCGGGCATCGCCGGCGCGTTCTTCGCCGTCCCGCTCATCGCCACCCTGAACTCCATGGTGACGACCATCGCGAGCGGGCGGTGGCGCGGGCTCGACTCCGACCACGTGCTCGAGGCGCAGCAGCGCGGCCACGCGGCGAACAAGGAGGAGAAGCGTCGGCGGAAGTGGCGGAAGCGGCACCGTGACGACGTCCCCGAGCCCGGCAGCGACCAGCAGCCGACCGCGTCGAAGGGCACCGCCGGCTGAGTCCGCACGCTGCGGGGCGGCGCGTGGCCGTGCCCGTGGCGCGCCCCGGCCCCGGACGGGTCACGAGTCGCCGCGCACGCGTCACGAGTCGCCGCGCACACGTCACGAGTCGCCGCGCACGCGTCACGAGTCGCCGCGCACGCGTCACGAGTTCGCGGCGACGACCGCGAGCGACGATGATGGGCACGTGACCGACACCACCGCGCCCCAGCTCCCGACCGCAGCGACCCCCACGCTCGCGGACATCGAGGCCGCTCGCGCGACCATCGCCGGCGTCGCCCGCGTGACCCCGATGGAGTCGTCCCAGTACCTCGCGGAGCTCCTCGGCTCACCCGTGCACCTCAAGTGCGAGAACCTGCAGCGCACCGGCGCGTACAAGGTCCGCGGCGCGTACAACCGCCTCGCCGCGCTCACCCCGGAGCAGCGCGCCAAGGGGGTCGTGGCCGCGAGTGCGGGCAACCACGCGCAGGGTGTCGCCCTCGCCGCCCGGGAACTCGGGATCCCGGCGACGATCTTCACGCCCGTCGGCGTCGCCCTGCCCAAGCTCCAGGCCACGCGGCACTACGGCGCGGACGTCGTCCTCCGCGGGCACTCCGTCGAGGAGGCCCTGAGTGCCGCCAAGGACTTCGCGCACCGGACGGGTGCCGTCTTCATCCCGCCGTTCGACCACCCCGCGGTGATCGCCGGCCAGGGCACGCTCGGCCTCGAGATCCTCGACCAGGTGCCGGACGCCGACACGGTGGTCGTGCCGATCGGCGGCGGCGGCGTCATCGCCGGGATCGCCCTCGCGGTCAAGGGCATCGCCGAGCGGCAGGGACGCCACATCCGCGTGATCGGGGTGCAGGCCGCGAACGCCGCCGCCTACCCGACGTCGCTCGCGGCCGGGGAACCGGTCACCGTCCAGACCACCCCGACCATCGCCGACGGCATCGCGGTCGCGCGCCCGGGCGACATGAACTTCCCGATCATCCGTGACCTCGTCGACGAGGTCGTCACGGTGACCGAGGACGACGTCGCCCGCGCGCTCCTGGTGCTGCTCGAGCGCGCGAAGCTCGTCGTCGAGGCGGCCGGCGCGGTGGGTGTCGCGGCGATCATGGCCGGCTCGGTGCGCGACACGGGCAAGACCGTGGTGCTCCTGAGCGGCGGCAACATCGACCCGCTCATGATGGAGCGCCTCATCACCCGCGGTCTCGTCGCGGCGTCGCGGTACATCGGCATCCGGATCATGCTCCCGGACCGTCCGGGGCAGCTCGCGCGGGTGGCGCAGGTCATCTCCGACGCGGGCGCGAACGTGGTCGAGGTGCTCCACACCCGACACGGTCAGGGGCTCGTCATCAACGAGGTCGCGCTCGACCTCTCGATCGAGGCCCGGGGTCCCGAGCACGCGCAGGAGGTCCTCGGTCGCCTGCAGGAGGCCGGCTTCCGACCCGAGATGATCGCGCGCTGAGGCACCGGGGGCGCGCCCGCGGCGAGGGCACGCCCGCGGCGTCAGGTGACGTCGCGTCAGCCGACCGCTCCGTCAGCAGACCGCACGGGTCCGGGTCCGCTCCGTCAGGGTTCCGTTCGCGACGGCGACGCCGGCCGGGAGGCGCGTGAGGCTGCCGTCATGACCCTCACGTCGATCCTCCCCACGCTCCGCGCTTCGCTTCCCGATCCGCTCGACCCGACCGTGTGGCCCGCAGCCACCGCCGCGACGGTCGACGACGTGACCGTGCGGGCGGTGTCGATGCAGCGGCTCGCGGCCGTCGCGGGGACGCCCTGCGTGCACACCGCCGAGGAGGCCCCGCCGCGGTACCGCCCACGCGACTGGCAGCCGCGAACGGTGTGCGTGACCGTCGCTGCCGTGACGCGCGTCCGACGCCCGTGGGGCGTGCTCCTCGTCGAGCTCGACGCCGTGCTGCCCGACTGCGCGGTGCTGACCGAGGCCCGGCTGATCGGTCGCCCGTCGGTGGCGGCCTCCGCGGCCGTCACGGTGACCACGAACCCGACCGGCACCGCGGGCGTGGACGCGGTGCTCCCGGCGGACGTCGCGGTCGGCGACCTGGTGTGCTTCCCGTGCCGCCGCGCGCTGGCGCACCGGGATGTCGTCGCGCGCTGAACTCGACCGGCGCCGTGGAACCACGAAACCGACGTGGGACCTGGGCGCTGGCCCGGTTCGACGTCGGTTTCGTGGTTCGACCCGCGCGACACGTCCGCGGGGTCGGTGTGACGAGCGCCTACGGCTCGTAGCGCTCGACCTTCGTGACCTCGACGGCGATCTCCTTGCCGTTCGGGGCGGTGTAGCTCGTCTTCTCACCGGCGCGCAGCCCGAGGATGGCGGCACCGACCGGGCTGACCGGGCTGTAGACCGTGAGGTCCGAGCCCTCGCCGACGATCTCGCGGTTGCCGACGAGGAACGTCGACTCGTCGCCGGCGATCACGGCCGTGACGACCGTGCCGGGCTCGGCGGTGCCGTCGAAGTCGGCCTCGCCCACCGTGGCGTGCTTGAGGAGCTCCGTCAGCTGGCGGATGCGGGCCTCGATCTTGCCCTGCTCGTCCTTCGCGGCGTGGTAGCCGCCGTTCTCCTTGAGGTCGCCCTCTTCACGCGCCGCCTCGATGCGGTCCGCGATCTCCTTCCGGGCCGGACCGGACAGCTGCTCGAGCTCCGCCTGGAGGCGGTCGTGTGCCTCCTGGGTCAACCAGGTGCCCTGGGTGTCGTTGCTCATCGTGATCCCTTCGACAAAGAGCGAGACCGGCCGGTGTGGCCGGTCTCGCTCTGCGGATCACAGCAGTCTAGGGAACCCAGCAGTCGTGGATCAAGCCGGTCACGCCGCGCGTCGTCGTCCGGACCTCGGTCGACACGGTGCGCGAGCGCTGCTCCACGGCGGGGAGGTCGATGACCTTCCACCCGACGATCGTGTACGACTTGTCGAGCACCTGCACGGCGCACTCCGCCCGGGTGCCGGGGTCGACGGACACCTGGCTGCGCACGACGGTGGCGTGGTCGGAGAGCACCTGGTACCCGATGTCGTCGGTGTCCAGCCCGTGGTCGGTCTGCCCCGGCCCCGCCCACACGACCCAGACACCGAAGGTCACGACGATCGCGACCGCGGCGAGGATCGCCAGCAACCGACCCCGTCGTGTCCGTGACGGCGTGCGGCCGTACCGGTCGTCGAGCGCCGCGGTCGCGGTGGCCGCGGCGGGTGCCGGCGTGGCGGGGTGCTGCTGATCGGACAGTTCGGGGCTCCCGGGGTGATTATCCTGATCTCCAGGGTAGTTCACGCCTGGCTGTGCGCCGCCCGCGTCCGCGCCCGCTCCGACCGCGAGGAACCTCCCGTGCCGTACCGTCTGCTCGCCGTCCACGCCCATCCCGACGACGAGTCGAGCAAGGGCGCGGCGACCGCGGCGAAGTACGTGGCCGAGGGCAACCAGGTCCTCGTCGTGTCCTGCACGGGCGGCGAGGCCGGCGACATCCTCAACGACCAGCTCGGCGAGCCGGCGACCACGCGGGCGCACCGCGACATGGCCGGGTACCGCCGGACCGAGATGGCCGCGGCGCAGCAGGCACTCGGGATCGACCACGTCTGGCTCGGCTACCACGACTCGGGTCTGCCCGAGGAGGGCGAGACCGTCCGTGCCGGCACCTTCTCCACGGTGCCGCTCGAGTTCTCCACCGAGGCACTCGTCCGCGTCGTCCGGCGTTTCCGGCCGCACGTGCTCGTCACGTACGACGAGAACGGCGGCTACCCGCACCCCGACCACATCCGCACGCACGAGGTCTCCGTGCAGGCCTGGCGCGACGCCGCCGACCCGACGAAGTACCCCGAGGCGGGGGAGCCGTGGTCGATCGCGAAGCTCTACTACGAGCGCACGCTGAACCCGCGCCGCTTCACCGCGATCTACGAGGCGATGGTCGAGCGCGACCCGGACAGCCCCGGCGTCGAGCAGCTCCGCGAGTGGGTCGAGCGGTTCGCCGACCGGCCGGACCTCGCGACGACGCACGTCGACGTCCGGGGCCACTTCGAGGCCCGTGACGCCGCGCTCCACGCGCACGCGAGCCAGGTGCCGCCGGACAGTTTCTTCTTCTCCTGGCCGAACGACCTCCTCGCGACGGTGTGGCCGACCGAGGACTACCAGCTCGTCGAGGCCCGCGTGCCGACGTCGACGCCGGAGTCCGACCTCTTCGCGGGGATCCCGGCAGACGAGGACACCACCGCGTGAGCACCACCTGGGCGGCACTCGCCGCCGCCACCCCCAGCCCGAGCCCGACCTCGACCGTCCCGGACGTCGACGTCACCCCGGGCGTCGCCGGCTTCATCGCGATCGCGGTCGTCGCGGTCGTGACGATCCTGCTCGTCATCGACATGACGCGGCGCATCCGTCGGACGCGCTACCGGGCGGAGATCCGGGAGCGGCTCGAGGCCGAGGCGGGTGCGGAAGGCGCCGCGACCGACGAGCCGGAGCGGCGTGCCGCCGAGGACGGCCGCGCGGACGTCGGCGACGACACGGAACGCGGGTAGCCGCGACCGACGTGCGGCCGGGCGCGGCCCGCTCAGCGGTCCCGCGCTCAGCGCACCGGGTCGAGCGCCACGATGAGCACGCCCACCCACTGCGTCGCGAACGCGACGACCGTGAAGGCGTGGAAGACCTCGTGGAACCCGAAGATCGTCGGCGACGGGTTCGGGCGCTTGAAGGCGTAGACCAGCGCGCCGAGGATGTACGCCACACCGCCCGACAGGATGAGGACGGTCATCGGGATGCTCGCCGCGAAGAACTGGGGGAGCAGGCCGAGCGCCGCGCACCCCAGCACGAGGTAGATCGGCACGTAGAGCCACCGCGGTGCTCCGATCCAGAGGACGCGGAACGCGATACCGAGCGCGGCACCCGACCACATCACCCAGAGCACCACGACCATGAGCGTGTGCGGCAGGGCGCAGATCGCGATGGGCGTGTAGGTGCCCGCGATGAGCAGCAGGATGTTCGTGTGGTCGATCCGCTTGAGGATCTTCTTCACCGTCGGCCCCCACGGGAACCGGTGGTACGTCGCCGAGACGCCGAACATGAGCAGCGAGCTCGCCATGAACACCGCGCTGCCGGCCTTCGCCGCCGGTGAGGCCGCCAGGCACACGAGCACGACGCCCATCGCGATCGCGAACGGGAACGTGCCGAGGTGGATCCAGCCGCGCCAGGCAGGGCGGGGAGGTTCGGTCGCGGTCGACGCCTCTTCGGTGAAGGGGACGTGCGGGAGGGTCCCGGTGTCGTTCGTGGCCTGCATGGGGCGACAGTAGGGCCCCAGTCCGAACGTCCGCCGAACACGCTCGCGTCCTGCGGGTCCGCAGGCGTGGTGCACTACAGTCGTCCCGTGGCGAGCAGGGTGGGACCGACGGGACGGGGCATCCTCTACCGCGCCTACCAGCGTCGCATCCGGAAGCAGATCGACGGTGCGTCGATGCCGAAGCACGTCGCCATGATCGTCGACGGCAACCGTCGGTGGGCGAAGCAGCTCGGCCTCGAGACCGCGGCCCACGGACACCGGGCCGGCGCCGCGAAGATCCCCGAGTTCCTCGACTGGTGCGACGAGCTCGGCATCGAGGTCGTGACGCTCTACCTGCTCTCCTCCGACAACCTCACCGGCCGCGGCGGACAGGAACTCGACGAACTCGTCGGGATCATCGCCGAGCTCGCCGGGGTGCTCGCCGACCACCGGGACTGGCGGGTGCAGCACGTCGGGTCGAACGAGGGGCTCCCCGCGTCGCTCGTGGACGCGCTGGCGGCCGCCGAGCAGCGCACCGCTGACCACACCGGGCTGCACGTGAACCTCGCCGTCGGGTACGGAGGACGTCGGGAGATCGCCGACGCCATGCGCAGCATCGTGCGGGCCCACGGCGAGGGCGGCGGGACGCTCGACACCCTGGCCGAGGTCCTCACGCCCGAGCTCATCGGCGACCACCTCTACACGCAGGGGCAGCCCGACCCGGACCTCGTCATCCGGACCTCGGGCGAGCAACGGCTCTCGGACTTCATGCTCTGGCAGAGCGCGCACAGCGAGTTCTACTTCGTGGAGGCGTTCTACCCGGACCTCCGCGAGGTCGACTTCCTCCGCGCCGTGCGCGACTTCGGTCTGCGGTCGCGGCGGTTCGGCGGCTGATCGTCCGGCGCCGGTCCGTAGCAGGGCAGCCGTGTCCGCCGCTGCGCGCGGCGCCGGCCTCGTTGCGCGCAACGGATCGGGTTCGGTCCCCTCGCGACCGTCCCAGTAGACTCACAGGGTTTTTCGTTCCACGGAAGGTTGCACCTGTGAACACCGACGAGTACGCCGCGGGCTTCGCCGAGGAGCCCGGCTACCTCGACCACGCCGCGTTCGGCCCCGTCCAGACCGCCGTGCTCGAGGAGCAGCGGGTGCTCGGGACGATCCAGGAGCACATGCGCTTCGGCGCGATGGAGACGCTCGACGAGCAGGACGCCCGTGTGCGCACCGTGGCCGCCCGGCTCGTCGGACGTCGCGACGACCAGGTCGTCTCGCAGACCGCCACCACCCCGGGGCTCGTGCACACCGCGTTCGGGCTGACCGGTGGGGTGCTCGTGTCCGCGGACGACTACCCGTCGATGCCGCTCGCCCTCGCCTCGGCGGCGTCGTCGACCGGCGGCCGCGTCCAGCCCGTGGTGATCGAGTCCGGCGCCGGGTGGACCACGCCCACGCTGATCGCCGAACGCCTCACCGACGACGTCACGGCGGTCGCGGTCTCGCTCGTGGACTGGCGCACCGGCTACCTCGTCGACCTCGCCGGCATCCGCGAGGTCATCGGCGACCGCCTGCTCATCGTCGACGCTATCCAGGGCTTCGGCGTCGTGGACGCCCCGTACGAGGTCGCGGACGTCGTCGCCACGGGCGGGCAGAAGTGGCTGCACGCCGGCTGGGGCACCGGCTTCGTGGCGTTCAGCGACCGGGCGCTGAACCGCCTCCGCCCGGCGCTGTCCGGCCCCGCGGGGACCACCGGCTGGCCGGACGAGGTGCCGTCGGTGCGCCCGGGCGCCGCCGGGTTCCGGTCGACGCGGATCGACCCGGTCGCGCAGGCCCGGTTGGCGGTGTCGCTCGAGCGGCTCGCGTCCGTCGGCGTCCGGGCCGTGCAAGAGCGCGTCTCGGACCGGGTCGAGCGGGTCTTCGACATCGCGGACGAGTTCGGCCTGGTCGTGGAGTCCAGCCGCGACCCCCGCGAGCGTGCCGGCATCGTGGTGCTGCGGCCGCCGCAGGGTCGGCTGACCGCACTGTCGGCGGCGATGCACAACCACGGTGTCACCGTGACGACGCGGTCCGGGACCGCCCGGGTGTCGCCGTTCGCGTCGACGACCGACGAGACGCTCGACATGTTCCGCGACGCCTGCCTGTCCTACGCGACGATGCCGTAGGCCGCGCCGCGCGCCTGCCCGAGACTCGCGCTGGGCGACGGTTCTCGCGCTCCGGGGCACGAGAACTGTCGCCCACCACGAGACTCGGCCCCGCAGGCACGCGGCTCGGCCCCGCACCGCCGGACAGGAGGCGCGGGGCGGGCCCGCACCGTGCCTCCAGGCCGGTGCCACACGCGTCGGGCGCGACGCGCGACGCGCGACGCTCAGGCTGCGTTCACGCGACCGTAACCGGACAGGCCGCGTGTCGCGATTCCGCGCCGCCGACGGCAGTCGTAGGTTGACCGCATCGGGCACCGCGCCCGATCGAAGCGGCCGCAGCAGGTGCTTCGAGACCCGCTCCAGAGGCCGCGTCGAGGACAAGGACCGGGTCCTTCGCGGCCCGGGGATGGAGTGGTCGTGACCTCTCAGAACGTCTCTCGCGGAACACAGCAGCAGCACACCGCGGACTCGTCCACACCGGTCGCCCAGCGCACGTACGTGCTCGACACCTCGGTTCTCCTCAGCGATCCGCGGGCGCTGTTCCGCTTCGCCGAGCACGCGGTCGTCCTGCCCGTGGTCGTCGTCAGCGAGCTGGAGTCGAAGCGGAACGACCCGGAGATCGGGTACTTCGCACGACAGGCGCTCCGGATCCTCGACGACCTGCGGGTCGAGCACGAACGCCTCGACTTCCCGATCGCGATCGGCGACGGCGGCTCCCTCCGGGTCGAGCTGAACCACTCCAACCAGGCGGTCCTCCCGTCCGGGCTGCAGCTCGGCGACAACGACTCGCGGATCCTCGCGGTCGCGATGAACCTCGCGAACGACGGGCTCGACGTGGTCGTCGTGTCGAAGGACCTCCCACTGCGCGTCAAGGCGTCCTCGATCGGCATGGCTGCCGAGGAGTACCGCGCCGAACTCGCGGTCGACAGCGGCTACACGGGCCTCACCGACCTGCAGGTGTCCGGCGAGCAGATGGCCGACCTCTACGAGCACGAGGAGATCCGCTCGGCAGCACTCGCCGACGTGCCGGTCAACACCGGGGTGGTCATCCACTCCGAGCGCGGGTCGGGCCTGGGGAGGGTGCACACCGCCGGCTCGGTGGCGCTGGTGCGCGGGGACCGCGAGGTCTTCGGGCTCCGCGGACGGTCCGCCGAGCAGCGGCTCGCGATCGACGCACTGCTCGACCCGGAGATCGGCATCGTGTCGCTCGGTGGTGCGGCCGGCACCGGCAAGTCGGCCCTCGCGCTCTGCGCCGGCCTCGAGGCGGTCCTCGAACGGCAGCAGCACAAGAAGATCATGGTCTTCCGCCCGCTCTACGCGGTCGGCGGGCAGGAGCTGGGCTACCTGCCGGGCGACGCGGCCGAGAAGATGAACCCGTGGGCGCAGGCGGTGTACGACACCCTCGGCTCGGTGGTGTCCGACAACGTGCTCGACGAGGTCGTCGAGCGGGGGATGCTCGAGGTGCTCCCGCTCACCCACATCCGCGGTCGCTCCCTCCACGATGCGTTCGTGATCGTCGACGAGGCGCAGTCGCTCGAGCGGAACGTCCTGCTCACCATGCTCTCGCGCATCGGGCAGAACTCGCGGGTCGTCCTCACGCACGACGTGGCGCAGCGGGACAACCTGCGGGTCGGGCGGCACGACGGGATCGCCTCGGTGATCGAGCGGCTCAAGGGGCACCCGCTGTTCGCGCACGTGACGCTGACGCGCTCGGAGCGGTCGGCGATCGCGGCGCTCGTGACGGAGATGCTCGACTCGCCGGACCTCGTGTAGCGCAGCGCGGCGGGCGGCGGGCGGCTGCGCGGCGGGCGGCCGCGCCGCTGGGCGGCCGCGCCGCTGGGCGGCGGCCGGCTGCGCTCGGCACAACCGAAGTCACCTCGAACTGCGTGATCGCGCGGTTCGGGGTGACTTCGGTTGTGCGGCGGCGACCCGCGCCGGAAGATCGCCACCGCGCGACGGACGGGATTGTT
>NZ_BACW01000036.1:0-2221 GCF_000333315.1 Curtobacterium sp. B8 | reverse complement strand
CGCGCCGGCGTCCGCGGGCACGGTGCGCGGGCGTCGGTCGTCGCCAGGACGAGGACGGGCATCGCCATGTGCATGGCCTCGATCAGCGAGAGCCCGAGCGACGTCCAGCGGTTCGGGTGGACGTACGCGCGGCGCTCGGCGAGCGCCCGGTGCATCGGGTCCGACGGGACGTCCCCGAGCGCCGTCACGCGGTCGCCGAACCCCAGCGCTCCGATGCGCTCCGTGCCGATGCCCCACAGGTCGACGGGGGCGACGGCCCCGAAGCGGGGGAGCAGGTCCGTCCCGACGACCCGGCCACGGCGGACCGGTTCGTTGATGACGGCGCCGAAGCGCTCCACGGCCCCGGTGTACAGCGGACCAGGGTCGACCACGCCGTGCTCGACGACGGTCGTGGCGGTCGTGCCGCAGTCCCACATGAGGGCGTTCCAGTGCGTGACGTGCGCGATGCGGAGGTCGTCCCGGTCCCGGAGCGGGTGCCGGCTGTCCGGGACGTCGACCCGCGGCGCGTTGTGCTCGACGAAGACGATCGGGACCGATCGGCCACGGAGCAGGCGCTCGGATGCCTCGAGCTCCTCCGTTCGCTGGAGGACGACCACGTCGACCTCGGCGTCGGCGACGTCCTCCGGCGCGATCTCGACGACCGAGTCCGGCCAGTCCCGGCCGCCGCGCCCCAGGCCGTCGGCGTCGCGGGCCGCGGTCGTCGGCACGAGGTACTGGTGCTGGCCGCGGACGAACGCGTCCATCCAGCCGCCGTGGACGTGCCACACGAGGATGCGCATGCAGGCCTTCCGGGTCGAGGAGCAGGAGGAGAAGCAGAAGCAGTGGCGCACGCTACGCAGCGGTCACCGGGTCACGGCGCAGGAACGTCGTCGGTGATCCGGGAAGCGCGATCCAGCAGCCGCCGGTGCGCATCCAGCACATCCTGGACGGACACACGGGTGAGACAGGGGTGACCCGGGACCGGGCACTCGCGGGCACGGCTGAGCCGGCACGGAGCGCCCTGATCGCCCAGGAGCTCGACGAGCGGTGCGTACGGCGCCCACTTCACGGCCGGCACCACCGGCGAGAACAGGCTCACGATCGGCACGCCCACGGCGGCTGCCAGGTGCGCCGGTCCGGTGTTCCCGACCACGACGACCTCCGCGCCGGCGAGCACCGCGGCCAGTTCCGCGGGGCTAGTGGCACCGCCGAGGTCGATCCCGGCGTCGCCGGCGACGAGGGCGGTCAGGTCGCGTTCGCCGGGTGAACCGGTGACGACCACGCGGATGCCCGCAGCCGCGTAGGCGGACACCAGCTCCCGGTGCTGCTCGGCGGGCCACGCGCGTGCCGGGACGCTCGCACCCGGGTGGACGACCACGTACCTGCCCAGGCCGGCCACGCTGTCCGGCGGGTCGACGTCGTGACGCACCGCGAGCCTCCCGGCATCGTCGGCGGGCAGCGCGAAGCCCGCCGCCCGCGCGATGCGGAGGGCGCGCTCGGGTTCGGCGAGGTCCTCGGGGAGGTCCTCGCCGGGGCGGAGCCGGACGTCGAGGAGCGACCCGGGGTGGTCGACGGACGCGCCGCTCACCCGTGGCACGCCCGCGAGCCGCAGGAGCAGGGCGAGGGGGAGTGGGGACTGGTGGAACGAGGTGAGGACGACCGCCTCGTCCGGACGCTCCTCCGCCACGAGGGTCCGGAACTCGTCGACGACGGCGTCGTCGATCGGCCGGGCGGTCTCGGTGACCCACGGCGCCGCCCAGGTCCGGACCACGTCGACGCCGGGGAGGAGCCGTCCCGCCGGCGCCCCCTGGGGACCGCAGAGCAGCGTGACGTGCGCGGCGCCCGCCGCGACCGCCCGGACGGCGGGGCCGGCGACGAGGACGTCGCCGAACGAGTCGAGCCGGGCGACGAGGACCCGTGGCCGGCCGCCGCGTGCGCTTCCGCGGACTCGGCGGCTGGCGGCGGCGGGCGCGGCGTGCTCGTCGCCGAGCGCGGCGTGCCCGCTCACGCGACCGGCGCCGAGCGCTGCGCGAGCACGAGGCTCACCGCGTCGTCAAGGGTCGCCGCGACGGTCTCGGCGGCGTCGACCTCCTCCTGCCGGGTGCGCGGGGTCGGCACGAGGATGCCCTGCGCGCCCGCCGCCCGTGCCGCCGCGACGTCCGCCCCGATGTTCTCTGACGACACCAGCTCGGCCGCCGGGACGCCCAGGAACTCTGCGTGGCGGAGCACTATGCCCCGGGCG
>NZ_BACW01000037.1:0-7670 GCF_000333315.1 Curtobacterium sp. B8 | reverse complement strand
TCCCGTCCGGGGTCCCGCGTCAGTACGTCGACGCGATGAGGTTCTCCGGGACGTCGCGCGCGGCGTCCTGGTCGACGAAGAAGACGGTGCGCTTCCGACCCTGGACGCCGCCGACGGGGACCTCGTCCACGGCGGCGCCGGCGAGGGCGAGCCCGAGCACGGACGCCTTCTCGGCGCCGGACAGGATCACCCAGACACGCTGCGACGCATTGATCACCGGGTAGGTCAGCGTCAGGCGCTGCGGCGGCGGCTTGGGGGAGTCGTCGACCGGCAGCACGGCACGGTCGGTGACGGTGAGCTGCGGGAACTCCGGGAACAGCGACGCGGTGTGCCCGTCGGGGCCGACGCCGAGCAGCGTGATGTCGAACCGGGGCGCGGCGGCACCCTCGGGAGCGGCGTCCTGCAGTTCGCGCTCGTACTGCAGCGCGGCGTCCTCGATCGACAGGCCGGAGTCCGACGTCGCGATCGGGTGGATGTTCTCCGCCGGGATGTCGACGTGCTCGAAGAAGTCCGACTGCGTCCCGGTGTCGTTGCGGTCGGCGTCGCCGGCGGGCACCCAGCGCTCGTCGACCCACCACACGTGCACCTTCGACCAGTCGACGCTCTCACGAGCCTGCGACTGCCCGATCGCCGCGAGGACGAGGGTGGACACGGAACCGCCGCTGATGGCGATGTCCGCGCGCTCCTGCTCGTCGAGCACGTCGATGATCTTGGTGATGAAGCGTGCGGCGACCGACGCGCCGAGGGCCTGCTTGTCGGGGTGTACGAGCACCCGTCGTTCGTTGGTCACGTGACTCCCGTGTTCGAGGTCGGCAGGCCGGCGAGCGGACCGCCTTCGGTCCGACCGGTCCGCCCGCGGGTGCGGACGGACCGGTCGAGTGGTGTGCTCAGCCGGCGATGGACTCGCGCAGCTGGGGCACCCCGTGCTTGACGACGTCTCCGAAGAGGACGTCCGGGTCGAGTCTACGGAGTTCCTCGGCCAGGCAGTCGCGCAGGTTGCGGCGCGGCAGCGACAGGTCGTGCGTCGGCTGGCCCGGCATCGAGAGCGTCGCGACGTCCACCAGGGAGCGCTCGAGCTCGATGGCGCCGGACTCGCGGACGAGCTTGACGCCGTGGATCCCGCTCGAGCCGGTCGCACGCGGCGACGTGACGACGGCCACGGGGACCTCGAGCTGCAGCTGCAGCCAGGCTGCCAGGAGGATCGTCGACGGGCTGTCGAACGCCCCGGAGACCTCCACCGCGGTGACCGGCTCGTACGGCGGCTGGTCGAGCGCCGCGGCGAGCTGGTTGCGCCAGAGCGTCAGACGCGTCCACGCGAAGTCGGTGTCACCCGGGACGTAGGACGCGCCGAGCGCCGCGATGGCCTCGTTCGGGTCCTTCTGCGCGGCGGCGTCCGTGATCCGGCGCTGGGCGATCCGGCCCAGAGCGGACTCGGACGGCTGCGCCGGAGCGGCATCCGGCCACCACGCCACGACCGGAGCGTCCGGCAGCAGGAGACCCGTGACGAGGCTCTCCTCGTCGGTGGCGGTCTCGCCGTAGGCGCGGAGGACGATGACCTCGCTCGCACCCGCGTCGCTGCCGACGCGGATCTGCGCGTCGAGACGGCCCGGGGACTTCGTGTCGCCCTCGTTCTTCGAGACGATGATGACGCGCATCGGGTGCTCGCGGGACGCCTCGTTCGCCGCGTTGATCGCCTCTTCCTCGTGGCCGAGGGCCGTCGAGATGATCAGCGTGAGGACGCGGCCGAGTGCGACCGCACCGCCCTCCTCGCGGATGTGGACGAGCTTCTTCTGGATCTTCGAGACCGTGGTGTTCGGCATGTCGATCTTCATGGACGCCTCCAGGTCCGGCCGTCGCGGGCGAGCAGGGCATCGGCGGACGCCGGGCCCCACGTGCCGGGACGGTACTGCTCGGGCTGACCCTGCTCCCGCCAGAACTCCTCGATCGGGTCGAGGATCTTCCAGGACAGCTCCACCTCCTGGTGACGGGGGAACAGGGGCGGGTCGCCGAGGAGCACGTCGAGGATGAGTCGCTCGTACGCCTCGGGTGAGGCCTCGGTGAACGCGTGCCCGTAGCCGAAGTCCATCGTCACGTCGCGCACCTGCGTACCGACGCCGGGCACCTTCGAACCGAAGCGGAGCGTGACGCCCTCGTCCGGCTGGACGCGGATCACGAGCGCGTTCTGGCCGAGCGGCGACTGGGGGATGCCGAACACGTCCTCCGGGACGCGCTTGAACACGATCGCGATCTCGGTGACGCGGCGGCCGAGGCGCTTGCCCGCACGCAGGTAGAACGGGACGCCCTGCCAGCGGCGGGTCGCGATGTCGAGCTTGATCGCAGCGTAGGTCTCGGTCGTGGACTCGGGGTTCATGCCCGCTTCCTCGAGGAACCCGAGCACCTTCTCGCCGCCCTGCCACCCGCCGGCGTACTGCCCGCGGGCGGTGGCCGTCGCCAGGTCGGCCGGGAGCCGGACCGCGGAGAGCACCTTCTCCTTCTCGGCACGGAGGTCCGCGGCCTTGAACGAGACCGGCTCCTCCATCGCGGTGAGCGCCAGGAGCTGCAGCAGGTGGTTCTGGATGACGTCGCGCGCCGCCCCGATGCCGTCGTAGTACGCGGCACGTCCGGCGACGCCGATGTCCTCCGCCATCGTGATCTGCACGTGGTCGACGTAGTTCGAGTTCCAGATGGGTTCGTACATCTGGTTCGCGAACCGGAGCGTCAGGAGGTTCTGGACGGTCTCCTTGCCGAGGTAGTGGTCGATGCGGAAGACGTCGTCGGGAGCGAAGACGCTCTCGACGATCGCGTTCAGCTCGCGTGCGGTGCGGAGGTCCGAGCCGAACGGCTTCTCGACCACGACGCGGCTCCAGGAGCCGTCGCACTTCTCGGTGAGCCCGGAGACCTTGAGCTGCTCGGTCACGACCGGGAACATCTTCGGCGGGATCGACAGGTAGAAGGCGTGGTTGCCGAGCGTGCCGCGCTCGGCGTCGAGCTCGTCGACGGTGCGCTTGAGCTCGAGGAACGCCTCGGGGTCGTCGAACGAGCCCTGCACGAAGCGGATGCCCTGTTCGAGCTGCTTCCAGACGGCCTCGTCGAAGGGGGTGCGGGAGTGGTCCCGGACCGCGTCGTGCACGAGCTGGGAGAAGTCCTGGTCCTCCCAGTCGCGCCGGGCGAACCCGACGAGCGCGAAGCCGGGTGGCAGCAGCCCCCGGTTCGCGAGGTCGTAGACCGCGGGCATCAGCTTCTTGCGCGACAGGTCACCCGTCACGCCGAAGATGATGAGGGTGCTGGGGCCCGCGATCCGGTTCAGACGTCGGTCGGTCGGCAACCGGAGCGGGTTGTGCTCCGGGGTGATCGCCACCGGTGACATGAGTCGGTGAACTCCTTACGAGTCAGAGGGAGACGGCGGCGCGCAACGCTGCGGTGGCAGCGGCGACGTCCGACGTCGTGAGGGTCAGGACCGGCCGGCCGTGCTGCGCGAGGACGCTCGCGTCGCCGGCGGCCTGGGCCTGGATGAGTCGGCCGAACGTGAAGGAGCGGCCTGGGATCGCCAGGTCCTCCGCCTCGTCGGCCACGATCTGCAGGAAGACGCCGTTCGCGGGTCCGCCCTTGTGGTACTGCCCGGTCGAGTGCAGGAAGCGCGGGCCGTAGCCGAACGTGACGGGTCGGCCGCTGCGCGCCGCGAAGGCGTCGCGGAGCGACTCGAGGTCGCGGTTCGCGGTGCGGTCCACGTACGCCTGCACGGCCAGGTAGCCGGTCGCGTCGAGTCCGGCCAGGAGGCCCGTCACGGCTTCCGCGATCGTCGTCCCGACCGCCAGACCGGCGGTCGCGCGGACGGCGGTGCCGCCCTCGGTGAAGGCCGGCTCCGTCGGCGCGGGGCCGTCGTCGAGCAGCCCGCGTGCCGCGGCCTTGGCGGCCTCGACGTCGGGCTGGTCGAACGGGTTGATCCCGATGAGGCGCCCGGCGACGGCGACCGCGTACTCCCACACGAGGAACTGGCCACCGAGGGTGCCGTCGATCTCGACCTCGCCCTCGGCGACGTGCCGTTCGTCCTCGCGCGAACCGACGATCCGGACGATCTGCAGGTCGGCGAGGCCCGCGGTGACCTCGGGGGAGTCCGGCGTCAGCACGACGGGCAGCAGCCCCTTGCCGTCCTTGCCGGTGCTCTCGGCGAGGAGCTGCTCGACCCAGTCGCCGAACCCGACGATGTGGGTGCCGTCCGGCACGATGCCGATCTTCGCCACGGCCGGGTCGAGCGTCGCGAGGGCGGCGCCGAGGACCAGTCCAGGGTTCTCGTCGGTGTCCACGGCGAGGAGCACCGAGATGGCGTCGGCCTCGTCGAGGAGTTCGTCGATGTCGGCGCCGGCGAGCCCGGACGGCACGAGGCCGAACGCGGTCAGGGCCGAGAACCGGCCACCGACGTCCGGGTCCGCGGTGAACACGCGGTACCCGGCGTCGTGTGCGAGGTCGTCGAGCGAGGAGCCCGGGTCGGTGACGACGACGATCCGTGACGCGGGGTCGATCCCCGCGTCACGGAACGCCTGCTCGTACACCCGTCGCTGCGAGTCGGTCTCCAGGGTGGAGCCGGACTTCGACGAGACCACGAGCACGGTGCGCTCGAGGTCGTGTCCCACCGCCGCCCGGACCTGGCCCGGGTCGGTCGAGTCGAGCACCGTCAGCGGGACGCCGTACGTCCGCGTGATCACCTCGGGCGCGAGCGAGGAGCCGCCCATGCCGGCGAGGACGACGTGGTCGACCCCGTCGGCGGCGAGCTGCTCGCGCAGCGCCGTGATCTCCGCGACGAGCGGACGGGAGACCGAGACGGCCTCCGTCCACCCGAGACGCTTCGACGCCTCCGACTCGGCGGCAGGGCCCCAGAGACCGGGGT
Source organism: Curtobacterium sp. B8 (assembly GCF_000333315.1). NCBI lineage: Bacteria > Bacillati > Actinomycetota > Actinomycetes > Micrococcales > Microbacteriaceae > Curtobacterium > Curtobacterium sp. B8. The sequence continues at coordinate 2,785 of NZ_BACW01000037.1, read as the reverse complement.
CCTGCGCCGTGATGCCCGACGCCACCAGGTCGGCGACGAGCTGCGGGACCACCGTGTCGATGGCCCGTGCAGCCGCGCCGCTGGCGGCGATGGAGACGGTCACGCTACTTCGCGCCCTCGAGGGCGTTCTTCACGGTGTCGACGAGCTCGCCCCAGGAGACGTTGAACTTGTCCACGCCCTCCTTCTCGAGCAGCGCGACGACCTCGTCGTAGGAGATGCCCTGCGCGGCGACCTGGTCGAGGACCTCCTGCGCGGCGTCGTACGAGCCGGCGATGGCGTCGCCGTGGATCTCGCCGTGGTCGAACGTCGCGTCGAGCGTCTTGCCCGGCATGGTGTTCACGGTGTTCGGGGCGGCGAGCTCGGTCACGTAGAGCGTGTCGGGCAGCGACGGGTCCTTGACACCGGTCGAGGCCCACAGCGGACGCTGCGTGTTCGCACCGGACTCGAGGAGGCCGAGGGCGCGCTCGGTGGCGAACGCCTCGGTCCAGACCTGGTACGCGAGCTGTGCGTTGGCGATGCCGGCCTTCGACTTGAGGGCCTTGGCCTCGTCGGTGCCGACGGCGTCGAGGCGCTTGTCGATCTCGGAGTCGACGCGGGACACGAAGAACGAGGCGACCGAGTGGATCTTCGAGAGGTCGTGGCCGGCGGCCTTGGCCTTCTCGAGCCCGCCGAGGTACGCGTCGATGACGGCACGGTAGCGCTCGAGCGAGAAGATCAGGGTCACGTTGACCGAGATGCCGGCGGCGATGACCTCGGTGATGGCCTCGAGGCCCTCGACGGTCGCCGGGATCTTGATGAGGACGTTCTCCTTGCCGACCTTGTCGAACAGGAACTTGGCCTGCTCGATGGTCTTCTGGGTCTCGTGCGCGAGGCCCGGCTCGACCTCGATCGAGACACGGCCGTCGAAGCCCTTGGTCTCGTCGTAGATCGGCTTGAAGACGTCGGACGCGTCGGCGACGTCCTGCGTGGTGATCTCGAAGATCGCGTCGGTGACGTCGGTGCCCGCGGCGGCGAGCTCCTTGACCTGGGCGTCGTAGCGCTCGCCCTTGGCGAGGGCGGACGCGAAGATCGTCGGGTTCGTGGTGACGCCGACGACGTTCTTCTCGGCGATGAGCTGCTCGAGCTTGCCGGTCTCGAGGAGCTCGCGCGAGAGGTCGTCGAGCCAGATGCTGACGCCGACCTCGGAGAGGGCGGCGGTGGGGGTGGTCTCAGCCATGTGTTGTTCTTCTTCCTTCGTCGGCCGTCTGGCCGTGGTCGTTAGGACCGGGGGCGCGTGGCGGGGCCGAGCCGCGCCTCCCGGCAGCAGGGCCGGATCCGGGTGACCGGACCCGGCCCTGGTGGGTCAGGAGGCCGCGATGCTTTCCTTCGCGGCCGCGACGACGTGCTCCGTCGTGAAGCCGAACTCCTGGAAGAGCGTCTGGTAGTCGGCCGAGGCACCGAAGTGCTCGATCGACACGCTGCGGCCCTTGTCGCCGACGATGTCGCGCCAGCTCATGGCGATGCCGGCCTCGACGGACACGCGGGCGGTGACGTCCTTCGGGAGCACCTGGTCGCGGTAGTTCTCCGACTGCTCGAAGAACCACTCGAGGGACGGCGCGCTCACGACGCGGGCGTTGATGCCCTCGGCCTTGAGCTGCTCGCGCGCCTCGACGGCGATCTGGACCTCGGAGCCGGTCGCGATGAGGATGACGTCCGGGGTGCCGTTCGGCGCCTCGGCGAGGATGTACGCGCCCTTGCCGACGTTCTTGGCCGACGCGAAGGTCTCACCCGAGGCCTCGCCCTCGCCACGCTCGAAGACGGGGAGGTTCTGACGGCTCAGCGCGATGCCGGCCGGGCGGTCCTTGTGCTTCAGCATCTCGAGCCACGCGTAGGCGACCTCGTTGGCGTCGGCCGGACGGACGACGTCGAGACCCGGGATCGCGCGGAGGGCGGTGAGCTGCTCGATCGGCTGGTGCGTCGGGCCGTCCTCGCCGAGGGCGACCGAGTCGTGCGTCCAGACGTAGATCGCCGGCGCCTTCATGAGCGCGGCGAGACGGACCGCCGGGCGCATGTAGTCGCTGAAGATGAGGAAGGTGCCGCCGAAGGGGCGGGTGTTCCCGTGCAGGACGATGCCGGAGAGGATCGAACCCATCGCGTGCTCGCGGATGCCGAAGTGCAGCACGCGGCCGTACGGGTCGGTGCTCCAGGTCTTCGTCGAGGCCTCGGCCGGGCCGAAGGACTTGGCGCCCTCGATCGTGGTGAGGTTCGACTCGGCCAGGTCGGCCGAACCGCCCCAGAACTCGGGCATGAGCGGCGCGATGGCGTTGATGACCTTGCCGGACGCGGCACGGGTCGAGACGGCCTTCTCGGTCGGGAAGACCGGGAGCGCCTCCTCGAGGCCCTCGGGGAGCTCGCCGGCGTTGATGCGGTCGAGCATCGCCTTCTTCCGACCAGACCGTCGTCACGCCCCGTGGCACCGTCTTCTACACGGGGGCGTCGCACGCGGACGGGACGCTCGTCGCGGAGCCGCAGGGGTTGTGGCGCGCCGACCACGGGTCCGACCCGGTGCGGCTCACCGCCCGGGAGACGGTGGACGTCACCGGCACGCCGGTGCTGCACGGCGACGACGTCCTCGTCACCGTGCTCGACCGCGGGACCGTCGGCGTCCGCCGGGTTCCGGGGGACACCACGGCGCCGATCGGGCTCGAGGACTTCGCGGTGGTCCTCGGCGGACGCCTGGTCGTGTCGGGTTTCGACGTCGCGGACGACGTGCTCGTCGCCACTGCCGCCACGACGGAACTCCCC
>NZ_BACW01000038.1:0-4042 GCF_000333315.1 Curtobacterium sp. B8 | reverse complement strand
CGACCTCGAGATCGTGGCGGTGAACGACCTCACCGACAACGCGTCGCTCGCGAACCTGCTGAAGTTCGACTCCATCACCGGCAAGCTCCCGGCGACGGTCGAGCTCGACGGCGACAACATCGTCGTCGACGGCAAGGCGATCAAGGTCCTCGCGGAGCGCGACCCCGCCAACCTCCCGTGGGGCGAGCTGGGCGTCGACATCGTCATCGAGTCGACCGGCTTCTTCACCAAGGCCGCCGACGCGCAGAAGCACATCGAGGCGGGCGCCAAGAAGGTCATCATCTCGGCCCCGGCTACCGGTGACGACGTCACGATCGTGCTCGGCGTGAACGAGGACTCGTACGACCCGGCGAACCACAACATCATCTCGAACGCGTCCTGCACCACGAACAGCCTCGCGCCGCTCGCCAAGGTGTTCCACGACAAGTTCGGTATCGAGCGCGGCCTCATGACGACGGTGCACGCCTACACCGCCGACCAGAACCTCCAGGACGGCCCGCACAAGGACCCGCGTCGCGCCCGTGCCGCGGCCCTGAACATCGTCCCGACCTCGACCGGCGCGGCGAAGGCGATCGGCCTGGTCCTCCCGGAGCTCGCCGGCAAGCTCGACGGCTTCGCGCTGCGCGTCCCGGTCCCCACCGGCTCGATCACCGACCTCACCCTCGAGACCAAGTCCGAGGTCACGGTCGACGAGATCAACGCCGCCTACAAGGAGGCCGCGGAGGGTCCGCTCAAGGGCATCCTGCTCTACAGCGAGGACCCGCTGGTGTCGACCGACATCACGACCGACCCGCACTCCTCGATCTACGACTCCGGCCTGACCAAGGTCATCGGCGGTCTCGTGAAGATCACCTCGTGGTACGACAACGAGTGGGGCTACTCGAACCGGCTCGTCGACCTCACCGAGTACGTGGGCGAGCGCCTCTAACCCATGGCGCTCCGAACCCTCGGTGACCTCGGCGACCTCGCCGGCCAGCGCGTCGTCGTCCGGTGTGACCTGAACGTCCCGCTCAAGGACGGCAGGATCACCGACGACGGGCGCGTACGTGCGTCGCTCGACACGCTGAACACGCTCGTCAACGCCGGCGCCCGCGTCATCGTGATCTCGCACCTCGGTCGGCCCGACGGGTCGCCGGCGCCCGAGTACTCGCTCGCCCCCGTGGCGCAGCGCCTCTCCGAGCTCCTCGGCAAGGAGGTCACCTTCGTCGGCGAGACCGTCGGCGACGAGGCGACCGCGGCCGTCGCGGATCTCGGCGACGGTGACGTCCTGCTGCTCGAGAACCTCCGCTTCAACCCGGAGGAGACCTCGAAGGACACGTCCGAGCGCCAGGCGTTCGCCGAGCGCATCGCCGCCCTCGGCGACGCGTTCGTGTCGGACGGCTTCGGTGTCGTGCACCGCAAGCAGGCCTCGGTGTACGAGCTCGCGTCGGCGCTGCCGTCGGCCGCCGGCTCGCTCATCGAGACCGAGCTGACGGTCCTCGAGCGCCTCACGTCGACCCCGGAGCGGCCGTACACGGTCGTCCTCGGCGGCTCGAAGGTGAGCGACAAGCTCGGCGTCATCGACCACCTCCTGCCGCAGGTCGACACGCTCTGCATCGGTGGCGGCATGCTCTTCACGTTCCTCGCGGCCCAGGGCCACGGGGTGGCGAAGTCGCTCCTCGAGGCGGACCAGCTCGAAACCGTCCGCGAGTACCTCTCGCGGGCACAGGAGCTCGGGGTCACGATCGACCTGCCGACCGACGTCGTCGTGGCCTCCGGGTTCGCGGCGGACGCAGCGCACGAGACGGTCGCCGCAGACGCGATCGAGTCGTCCTCGTTCGGTGCCGACGGCATCGGGCTCGACATCGGTCCGGAGACGGCCGCGCGCTTCGCGTCGGCGGTGTCCGGCTCGAAGACGGTGTTCTGGAACGGCCCGATGGGCGTGTTCGAGTTCCCGGCCTTCGCCGCCGGCACGAAGACCGTCGCGCAGGCGCTCACCGAGGTCGACGGCCTCGGGGTCGTCGGCGGCGGTGACTCCGCCGCGGCCGTGCGGTCGCTCGGGTTCTCGGACGACCAGTTCGGGCACATCTCGACCGGTGGCGGTGCGAGCCTCGAGTTCCTCGAGGGCAAGGCGCTGCCCGGTCTCGAAGCACTGGGGTGGTCCCGATGAGCCGAACTCCTCTCATCGCCGGTAACTGGAAGATGAACCTGGACCACCTCCAGGCCATCGCCACCGTGCAGAAGCTCGCATGGACGTTGAAGGACGCCCGCCACGACTTCGACGACGTCGAGGTGGCGGTGTTCCCGCCCTTCACCGACCTCCGCAGCGTGCAGACGCTCATCTCGGCGGACAAGCTGCCGATCCGCTTCGGCGCACAGGACCTCTCGCAGTACGACTCCGGTGCCTACACCGGTGACGTCTCGGGTGCCTTCCTCGCCGCGCTGGACGCGCAGTACGTCATCGTCGGCCACTCCGAGCGTCGCACGATGCACGGCGAGACCGACGAGGTCGTGGCGGCGAAGACCGCAGCGGCGATCAAGCACGGGCTCGTGCCGGTCGTCTGCGTCGGTGAGACCGGCGAGCAGCGTGAGGAGCGCGGCGCAGGTGTCGTCGCGGTCGAGCAGCTGCAGGTCGTCCTCGACGCCGTGCAGCCCGCCGAGATCGTCGTGGCGTACGAGCCGGTCTGGGCGATCGGCTCCGGCCAGGCGGCCACGGCCGAGCAGGCGCAGGAGGAGTGCGCGGCGATCCGTCGCGGCATCGCCGCCGCCTGGGGGGACGAGGCCGCTGCGGCAACCCGTGTCCTCTACGGCGGATCGGTGAAGTCCGGCAACATCGCCGGGTTCCTCCGCGAGCCCGACGTCGACGGCGCACTGGTCGGCGGGGCGTCGCTCGACGTCCAGGAGTTCGCGGCGATCGCCCGCTTCCGGCAGCACGTCGGACTCTGACAACCGCACTCAGGCCGGTCGTGTCCGCACGGCCGGCCTGAGCCACGCCCGGCCTGCGGGCTCGGTCCGGTCCACCGGGCCGGTATACTCGCATGGCTGACTGACACGAAAGGTACGTCGTGGCGATTCTCTCCGTCGTGCTGCAGGTCCTGCTCGCGATCACGAGCCTCCTGCTCACGCTCCTCATCCTGCTGCACAAGGGCCGCGGTGGCGGCCTCTCCGACATGTTCGGCGGCGGCGTGACGAGCAACCTCGGGGCGTCCGGCGTCGCCGAGCGCAACCTCAACCGCATCACGGTGATCCTCGGTCTGGTCTGGATCATCTCGATCATCGTGCTCGGTCTCATCAACAAGTTCACGACGGGGAGCTGACACATGGCATCAGGAGGCAGCGCCATCCGCGGATCGCGCGTGGGCGCGGGCCCGATGGGCGAGCAGGACCGGGGGGTCCAGGCCGAGCGCGTGGCGATCTCGTACTGGGACGCCCTGGGGCACGAGGTCGTACGGTACTTCGCCGCCGGCCTTCCCGAGGACGAGATCCCCGAGACGGTGGACTCGCCGTCGACCGGTCTGCCGGCCGGCCGCGACAAGGAGAACCCGCCCGTCGTCGCGAAGACCGAGCCGTACAAGACGCACCTCGCGTACGTGAAGGAGCGCCGCACCGAGGAAGAGGCAGCGCAGCTCCTCGAGGACGCGCTCCAGCAGCTCCGCGAGCGTCGCGGCACCGCCTCGAAGTAGGCACCACGCACGTCCGAAGGCCCCCGTACCGATCCGGTACGGGGGCCTTCGTGTCTGCTCGTCGGCCCGCCGCGTGTTCGTTGGTCGCACGACGTGCCGCGTGCCGTGCGCGTTGGTCGCACGAGATGCCGTCAGACGCGCCGGCGAGCGACAGCTCCTGCGACCAGCACGAGGGGCGGGGCCGGCGTGTCGGGGCGGTCGCGACACCCCGTCTGGACGCCCTGTCCTGGTCACGAACGGTCGCTCACGCTCCGCCTGGCCGACGTTTCGCGACCGCTCGGCGAAGGGTCGCGGGGAGTCGTGACCGCCCGGCACGCACGGCGCCCGGCACGCACGGCGCCCGGCGCGCCGCGCCCGGCGCACCCCGCGAACGACGGGAG
>NZ_BACW01000039.1:0-3991 GCF_000333315.1 Curtobacterium sp. B8 | reverse complement strand
GCGCGGGAGTTCGTAGAGCTCCTGCGGGCTGCCCATCTGCTCGATNCCGCCGCCGTTCATGACCGCGACCGTGTCGGCCATGGTCATCGCCTCTTCCTGGTCGTGGGTGACGTGCAGGAACGTCAGCCCGACCTCGGCCTGGATCGACTTCAGCTCGAACTGCATCTGGTGCCGGAGCTTGAGGTCGAGGGCGCCGAGCGGTTCGTCGAGGAGCAGGAGCGCGGGGCGGTTCACGATCGCCCGTGCGAGGGCGACGCGCTGCTGCATGCCGCCGGACAGCTGCGCCGGCCGCTTCGATGCGGATCCCTCCAGCTCGACGAGCCGGAGCGCCTCGGTCGCCTTCGTCATCGGGTCCGGGATGCGGCGCCGCTTCAGGCCGAACGCGACGTTCTCGAGCACGCTCATGTGCGGGAAGAGCGCGTAGTTCTGGAACACGGTGTTGACCGGCCGCTGGTACGGCTTGGTGTCGTGCTTCCCGGGGCAGATCGGCAAGTGCGGCGGGCCCTGCTCGCAGAAGGTCACGATCGAGGAGCACCGCGCGCTCGTCGAGGAGTTCGTGCGCTTCATGTCGAGCTACGACCGTCGGGTCATCACGCACCTCCGGCAGCGGATGGGCGCCTCGGCCGACGCGATGCAGTACGAGCAGGCGGCGAAGTACCGCGACCAGGTCGAGGCGCTCGAGGCGGTGCTCGAGAAGAGCGCGGTCGTGCTGCGTGACAGCGTCGACCTCGACCTGTTCGGGATCGCCGAGGACGAGCTCGCCGCGGCAGTGCAGCTGTTCTCCGTCCGGGGCGGCCGCATCCGCGGTGTGCGCGGCTGGGTCGTCGACAAGGAGCTCGACATCGCCACCGGCGACCTCGTCGAGCAGATCGTGCAGGGCAACTACGCCGCGGGTGACGAGCCGCCGCGTGAGGTCGTCGTGCCCGAGCTGCCGGAGGACGCCGAGGCCCTGCAGGAGTGGCTCAGCCAGCGACGGGGCGGCCGTGGCACCAAACTCAGCACCGCCCAGCGCGGTGACCGGGCCGGGCTGGCGCGGACGGCGAAGCAGAACGCGGCGCAGGCGCTCATGCTCTACAAGACCAAGCGCTCCGCGGACTACACGACCCGGTCCGCGGCCCTGGCCGACATCCAGGAGGCCCTCGGCATGACGGAAGCGCCCCTGCGCATGGAGTGCTACGACATCTCGCACCTGCAGGGCACGAACGTCGTCGCCTCGATGGTCGTGTTCGAGGACGGGCTGCCCCGGAAGGACCAGTACCGGCGGTACACGATCGCCGAGACGACGGACGACACCGACAGCATGTACCAGGTGCTCTCGCGGCGGCTGGCACGCCTCGACGAGGACGCAGCGGTGCCCGACGTCCCGGACGTCACCACCGACGACGTCGTGGAGGGCTCGAAGCCGACGAAACGCTTCGCATACCGGCCGCAGCTGCTGATCGTCGACGGCGGGCAACCGCAGGTGCAGGCGGCGAAGCGGGCGATGGACGAGGCCGGGGTGCACGACATCGCGCTCGTCGGCATCGCGAAGCGCCTCGAGGAGCTCTGGCTGCCCGACGACGACTTCCCGGTGATCCTGCCGCGCAACTCCGAGGCGCTCTTCCTCGTCCAGCGCATCCGCGACGAAGCACACCGGTTCGCGATCACGCACCAGCGCACCCGTCGCAAGCGGGACGTCCGGTCGCAGCTCTCCGAGATACCGGGGCTGGGGCCGTCGCGGGTCGCCGCGCTGCTGAAGCACTTCGGGTCGGTCGCGCGCCTCCGGGCCGCGACCGCCGAGGAGATCGGTGTCGTGCCCGGCATCGGACCCGCGACGGCGGCCGCCGTGGTCGCCAAGCTCGCACAGGCCCCGACGAGTGCCTCGGCACCCGCCAGCGCCTCCGCACCCGGCAGCGCCTCGGCACCCGACGGAGCGGCCCCGGTCCGCGACGAGCGCTCCGTGGTCGTCGTGCCGGACGTGACCGACGACGGGCCGGAACTGCCCGCGTGAGGCGATGCGTGCCTCCCGGCCGATCCGCGCGCCCCGCACGGCACGGGCGATAGCCTTGACGTGGCCGACCACCAGCCGACACCCTCCCGGGCGACCCGCCCGGGCCGCGACGACGGAGCTCCCTCCCAGATGACTGACACCGCCGCTACCACCACCCCCCAACAACACGACATCCTCATCGTCACGGGGATGTCCGGTGCGGGGCGGTCCACGGTCGGGAAGGCCCTCGAAGACCTCGGCTGGTACGTGGTCGACAACCTGCCGACGCAGATGCTCGCGCCGCTCACCGAGCTGGCCGACCGCGCCGGCGAGAAGATCCCGAAGATCGCCACCGTCGTGGACGTCCGCGGCGGCCGGTTCTTCACCGACCCCGAGCAGGCGGTCGAACAGGTCCGGTCCACGACCTCCGCGCGGGTGCGGGTGCTCTTCCTCGAGGCCACCGACGCCGTGCTGGTGCGTCGGTTCGAGCAGGTCCGACGTCCGCACCCCCTGCAGGGCGACGGCACGCTCCTCGACGGCATCGGCCGCGAGCGTGCTCGGCTGTCCGGGCTCCGCGAGGCGTCGGACATGATCATCGACACCTCTGACCTGAACATCCACCAGCTGGCGAACACCGTCACCGAGAAGTTCGCGGACGACCACTTCGTCGGGGTGCAGGTCACGCTGATGAGCTTCGGGTTCAAGTACGGCCTGCCCGCGGACGCCGACATGGTGGCCGACGTCCGCTTCCTCCCGAACCCCTACTGGGTCCCGGAACTCCGGGCCCACACGGGGCTCGACGCCCCTGTCTCGGAGTACGTCCTGGCACAGCCGGGAGCCCGTCCGTTCGTCGAGCGCTACGCCGATGTGCTGGAGCCGGTCTTCGAGGGGTACCAGCGCGAGAACAAAAGACACGCTACGATCGCCATCGGCTGTACCGGCGGCAAGCACCGTTCGGTCGCCATCGTCGCCGAGCTGGCGAGTCTCCTCCGCGGGATGCCCAGCGTCGCCGTGCGTGTGAAGAACCGAGATCTCGGCCGGGAGTGACCGTCCCTCCGGCCGCTCCCCACGCGAGCGTCGCCGGGCCGCGGAGCCCCACCGAGAAAACGTTAGGAATGATGCTGTGCCGTTGACTGCCGAGGTCAAGGACGAACTGGCCAGGGTCGTCGTGAACCGCAACACGGTCCGCGCCGCCGAACTCGCGACCATCCTGCGGTTCGCGGGCGGCCTGCACGTCATCTCGGGTAGGATCGCCGTCGAGGTCGAGCTCGACACCCGCATCATCGTGCACCGGGTGCGCAAGGACCTGGCCGAGCTCTACGGCGTCCGGTCCGAGGCGAGCGTCGGGTCGTCCGCGTCCTCCCGTCGCGGCACGCGGTACCTGGTCCGGGTGCTCGAGGCGGGGGAGACCCTCGCGCGCCAGACCGGGCTGATGGATGCGCGTCGTCGGCCCGTCCGTGGGCTGCCGAACCGCCTCACCACGGGCAACCGCGAGGACCTCGCCGCCATCTGGCGCGGTGCGTTCCTGGCGTCCGGCACGCTGACCGACCCGGGTCGCGCCGCCGCGCTCGAGGTGACCTGCCCCGGCAACGAGGCCGCGATGGCGCTCGTCGGCGCGGCCTCCCGGCTCGGCATCGCCGCGAAGGGCCGCGAGGTCCGGGGTGTCCACCGCGTCGTCATCCGCGACGGCGAGGCGATCGGCCAGATGCTCACCGTCATGGGTGCAGCACGGACGACGGCCGAGTGGGAGGAGATGCGCCAGCGGCGCGAGGTCCGCGCCACCGCCAACCGCCTGGTCAACTTCGACGACGCGAACCTCCGCCGTTCCGCGCAGGCCGCCGTGGCCGCGTGCGCCCGGGTCGAGCGCGCGCTCGAGATCCTCGGCGACGAGGTCCCGGAACACCTCAAGTACGCCGGCTCGCTGCGCCTCGAGCACCGTGACGCGTCGCTCGACGAGCTCGGGCAGCACGCTGAGCCGCCGATGACGAAGGACGCGATCGCCGGGGGGATCCGCCGGCTCCT
>NZ_BACW01000040.1:0-1851 GCF_000333315.1 Curtobacterium sp. B8 | reverse complement strand
CTCGATCCGGTCGGTCGCCGGGCACGTGCGCGGTCGTGGACACGACGGCCGCCGTGGGAAGCTCCGCACCACTCGGCCTCGGCCGTGGCGCTCATCGGTGGCGGCAGCGGCGTCATCCGCCCCGGAGCGGTCTCGCGGGCGACGCACGGCGTGCTGTTCCTCGACGAAGCACCCGAGTTCCCCCGAGCGGTCCTCGACGCGCTGCGGCAGCCGCTCGAGTCCGGGCGCATCGCCGTGCACCGCTCCGCCGGCGCGGTCGAGTTCCCCGCACGGTGCCAGGTGGTGCTCGCCGCCAACCCCTGTCCGTGCGGGCACGCCGGGGTCGCGCACGGCACACCGTGCGAGTGCTCGGCGAGCACGGTCCGGCGGTACCTGGCGCGACTCTCCGGCCCGCTCCTCGACCGCATCGACATCCGTGTGCAGATCCCACGTGTGACCACGGCCGCGGTGCGTGCCGCGGACGACCGTGCGCCCACGACCGCGGAGGCGCGGGCCGTGGTCCTGGCAGCGCGAGACCGCGCGAGCACCCGGCTGCGCGGTACGGGATGGACCCGCAACGCCGACGTCGCCGGGACGTGGCTCCGTCGTGACGGCACCGGCGCGCCCGGGTCCACGAAGGCCATCGACCGAGCGCTCGACCTCGGCACGATCACCATGCGCGGTTGGGACCGGATCATGCGGCTGGCCTGGACGCTCGCCGACCTCGCGGAGGCGGACCGCCCGACCGCCGAGCACGTCCAGGACGCCCTCGCGCTGCGGAGCGCGCTGTGACGCCGCACGGAGAGCCGGGACTCCTCGAGGCCGTGCTCCGGGCGACCGGTTCGCGTGACGTTGATCCGGTCGTGGCCTGCACCCGTGTCGCCTGGTCGGTCGTCGCTGAGCCCGGGGACGCGATCGCGGGCGGACTCGTCGAGGGGCTCGGTCCCGCCGCGGCGTTCGAGGGGGTCCTCGGCGCCGTCGACGACGGGATCGGCGGGCTCCTCGCGCTCTGCGTCGAACGGGGTGTGGCGGGGACGGACGACCCGACGGGCTACGGCCGGGCGCTGACGAAGGCCGTCGAGCGGTGGCGCCCACGGCTGGCCCACGCGGACGTCGGGGCCGTGCTGGCCGCAGCGGACGCCGTCGGAGCGCGCCTGCTCCTGCCCGACGGACCGGCGTGGCCGCGGGCGGTCGACGACCTCGGGCACCATGCACCCCTCGTGCTGTGGAGCCGGTCGTCGCACGGCTCCGTCGCCGACTGGGGCGACCCGCCGGCGGTCTCGGTCGTGGGGTCACGCGCGAACACCGTCGCGGGTTCCGAGGCCGCGGCCGACATCACCTCGCGGACGGCGGACGCCGGGTGCGTGGTCGTCAGCGGGGGAGCGTACGGCATCGACGCCACGGCGCACCGCGTGGCGATCGCGGCCGGCGCGACGACCGTCGCCGTGCTCGCGGGCGGCGTCGACCAGCTGTACCCGGCGGGCAACGTCGAGATGCTCCGGGGCGTCGCCCAGCGGGGTGCGGTCATCGCCGAGTCCCCGCCGGGCACCCGGCCCTCGCGCTGGCGGTTCCTCGCACGGAACCGGCTGATCGCCGCGCTCGGCGACGTCACGGTGGTGGTCGAGGCGGGTGCCCGCTCGGGGGCACTGAACACCGCACACCACGCCGGGCAGCTCGGGCGGACGGTGTTCGCGGTTCCCGGGGCGTTCTCCTCGGCCGCGTCGGTCGGCTGCCACCGGCTCGTGGCGCAGGGCCGTGCGCAGCTCATGGTGCACCCGGACGAGGCCGCGGCAGCCGCGGTCGAGCACCGGGGCGGGGAGGTCGCTCTGCCGTCGGCGACGCCGCTGCTCATGCGCGACGACCCGGACGTCC
>NZ_BACW01000041.1:0-6866 GCF_000333315.1 Curtobacterium sp. B8 | reverse complement strand
GAGGCGGAGGCCCCGGCCGCTGCCGAGACCCCGGCCGACGACGCATCCGAGACGACCGAGGCGTAATTCCTTGCTCGAATCCGCGCTGACGCACCTCGTCAAGGGGATCGTCGATCACCCGGACGACGTGCGCGTCGCCAGTTCCACCTCCGCGCGGGGCGAGGTCCTCGAGGTGCGTGTGCACCCCGAGGACCTCGGCCGCGTGATCGGTCGCGCCGGACGGACCGCAAAGGCGCTCCGCACCCTCGTCTCGGCTCTCGCCGACGGCAAGCGGGTGCGGGTCGACGTGGTCGACACCGATTCCTAGGGAGACGACCCAGCTCCGGGTGGGTCGCATCACGAAGGCGCACGGGCTCAAGGGCGGCATCAAGCTCGAGCTCTACACCGACGACCCGGATCGTCGGTTCACGTCCGGAGCGACGTTCACGCTCCAGGTCCCGGATGACTCCCCGTGGTCGGGCAAGACCATCACGCTGGACGAACTCCGCTGGTACAACGGCCACCCCGTCGCCTTCTTCGAGGGCATCGAGGACCGCACCGCTGCTGAGACCCTCGCGCGGGCGATCCTCTGGGTCGAGCAGGACGCCGACGCCGAGACCGGCGAGGACGACGCCTGGTACGACCACCAGCTGGTCGGCCTGCGCGTCCTCCGCGACGGCACCGAGGTCGGGACCGTGGCCCGTGTGGACCACCTGCCTGCGCAGGACCTCCTCGCCATCGACACCCCCGAGCGCGGCGAGGTGCTCGTGCCGTTCGTCTCGGCCATCGTCCCCGCCGTCGACATCGCGGCCGGCACGATCACGGTGACGCCGTCGACCGGGCTGTTCGAGGACCCCGAGTACACCTCGCGCCCCGAGACGGTCACGCCGACCGACCAGGGGTAGGCGCGTGCGCATCGACATCGTCACGATCTTCCCCGAGTTCTTCTCGGTGCTCGACGTCTCACTGCTCGGGAAGGCCCGGGTCGACGGTCTGCTGGACCTGCACGTGCACGACCTGCGGAACTGGACGACCGACCGACACCGCACCGTGGACGACACCCCGTACGGCGGGGGAGCGGGCATGGTCATGAAGCCCGAGCCCTGGGCAGAGGCGCTGTCGTCGATCCTCCGCGAGGACGGGTCGTCGACGCTCGTCGTGCCCACCCCCGCCGGGACCCCGTTCACGCAGTCCATCGCCCGTTCGCTCGCGGCGACCTCGGAGCACCTCGTGTTCGCCTGCGGGCGCTACGAGGGGATCGACGCCCGCGTGTTCGAGTGGGCTGCCTCCCGCTGCTCGGTCGTGGAGCTCTCGCTGGGCGACTACGTGCTCAACGGTGGCGAGGTCGCCGCCATGGCCATGATCGAAGCGGTCGGGCGGCTCGTGCCCGGCGTCGTCGGCAACCCCGAGTCGCTCGTCGAGGAGTCCCACGAGGACGGCCTGCTCGAGTACCCCTCGTACACGAAGCCCGCGTCCTGGCGTGGCATCGACGTGCCGGACGTCCTGCTCAGCGGGCACCACGCCCGCGTCGCCGCCTGGCGGCACGACCAGCAGGTGGAGCGCACGCGGCGCGTGCGGCCGGACCTGCTGCCCGACGCGGAGCGCGCCGAGTAGCCGCCTTCGCGCTGGCCCGAGTCTCGGGCTGCGCGACACTCCTCGCGCCCAGCTGCCCGAGGAGTGTCGCTCACCGCGAGTCTCGGGGCGTCAGCGGTGCGGTTCGGTGCTGCGCACCGTCGGCCTGGGAGGCGCGGTGCCAGGCCGCACCGTGCCTCCAGGCCGTCGTCCGGTCGTGTCCTCGACCCGGCCGCCCGGCGTGACTGAGTCTCGGGCAGGGCGACAGTCCTCGGGGCTGGCGTCCCGAGGACTGTCGCTGCGCGCGAGTCCCGGGGTGGGTCGGGCTGCGCCAGCCTCGCGCTGTGCGCGGGGCTCGAGGCGCGTCAGGCGGACGCCACCTCGCGCTGGGCGCGACGCAGGGTCAGGACCTCGGGACCCGCGTCGGTGACGGCGACCGTGTGCTCGACGTGCGCGGCGCGCGAGCCGTCCACGCTCTTGAGCGTCCAGCCGTCCTCGTCCTGGACCAGCTCGTCGGTGCCCTGCATGAGCCAGGGTTCGATGGCGACCACGAGTCCCGGTCGCAGCTTCAGCCCGCGCCCGGGGCGTCCGGCGTTCGGGACGTGCGGTTCGCCGTGCATGGTCCGGCCGACGCCGTGCCCGCCGAACTGCGTGTTGACGTCGTAGCCGGCGTCGTGGGCGACGTGGCCGATCGCGTACGAGACGTCGCCGAGCTTGTTGCCGACGCGGAACTGCTCGATCCCGGCGGCGAGGGCGGACTCGACCGTCGCGATGAGTCGCTGGTCGTCCTCACGGGGCGTCCCGACCTGCACGGTCACGGCGGAGTCGGCGACCCAGCCGTCGAGGCTCGCGGCGAAGTCGAGGCTCACCAGGTCGCCGTCGACGAGCACGCGGTCGTACGGCAGGCCGTGCAGCGCGGCGTCGTTCACCGAGGTGCAGAGGTGCTTGCCGAACGGGCTCTTCCCGAAGGACGGGTGGTAGTCGACGTAGCAGCTCACCGCCCCGCGCTCGCCGATCATCCGCGCGGCGACGCGGTCGAGCTCGAGCAGGTTCACGCCGACGTCGACCGTGTCGAGGAGTACGTCGAGGACGTCGGCGACGAAGCGTCCGGCGGCGCGGAGCCCGTCGAGTTCGGCGGGCGTGCGGAGTTCGATCATGGGTCCATCCTGCCGGGAGCGTCCGTCGTTTTGTGTCCTGCTCCCGGTGTGGCAAGATGGGACGCTGTGCCCTGGCTGGACTCTGCCACGGGGGAGTCGCCGACACCGGGCACAACCACACACGTTTCCGAAACCGATCCGCGGCGACCCGTGCGCGTCCGCAGAGAGTGAACCCATCATGAGCCAGCTCCTCGACCACGTCGACGCAGCATCGCTGCGCACCGACGTCCCCGACTTCCGTCCCGGCGACACCATCAAGGTGCACGTCAACATCATCGAGGGCACGCGCTCGCGTATCCAGGTCTTCCAGGGCGTCGTCATCGCGCGTCAGGGTCACGGCCTCGGCGAGACCTTCAAGGTCCGCAAGGTGAGCTTCCAGGTCGGCGTCGAGCGCTGGTTCCCGGTGCACTCGCCGATCATCGACCACATCGAGATCGTCACCCGCGGTGACGTCCGTCGCGCGAAGCTCTACTACCTGCGCGAGCTGCGCGGCAAGGCCGCCCGTCGCAAGATCAAGGAGAAGCGCGACGCCTGATCGCCTTCACAGTGGGTGGCCGCGAGCCGGACGCCGCTGACGGGCCCTCGTCCATGTACGGTTGTGCGTGGACGAGGGCTCTTCCTTTTCCCGGCGTCCTCGGGTCTCCCGGTGTCGGCTCCACCAGGTGTCGGCACCTGCCGGCATGACCGGGTGGAGGGCCGCAGTCCGCCGGGGGAGCCTGCACGATCGAGAGTGGAAATGACGGACACGACCAAGGAACCGGGGCTCCGGCCGCGCTCGGGGAAGAAGCGGAACGGTGTCCTCACCTTCCTCCGTGATCTCCTCATCATCTTCGTCGCGGCGCTGCTCGTGTCGTTCCTCGTCAAGACCTTCCTGATCCGGTCGTTCTACATCCCGTCGGCGTCGATGGAGAACACGCTGCAGATCAACGACCGTGTCATCGTGAACGAACTCGTTCCGGACGTCGTGTCGCTCAAGCGCGGTGACGTCGTGGTGTTCAAGGACCCGGGCGGCTGGTTGACCGGGTCGGACGTCCCGAAGGTCGCGCCGACGACCCCGGTCGGCAAGGCCGCCGACTGGGTGCTCACGCAGATCGGCCTCGGGACCGGTGACAGCGACGACCACCTGATCAAGCGGGTCATCGGACTCCCCGGCGACACCGTGTCGTGCTGCAACGACCTCGGGCAGATGTCCGTCAACGGCGTTCCGATCAAGGAGCCGTACCTCAAGCTGCCAGCGGGGGCCCCGGCTTCCGCGACCGACTTCTCCGTGACCGTGCCGAAGGGCACCATCTGGGTGATGGGCGACAACCGCAACGACTCGAAGGACTCCCGGTACAACGGTGACACGCCCTCGAAGGGCTTCGTGCCGCTGTCCGACGTCACCGGCCGCGCGTTCGTGATCTCCTGGCCCACCAGCCGGTGGACCTGGCTGAACGACTACCCGGACGTGTTCGCCGGCGTGGAGGAGCGGGACCGGTGACCGCGGTCCGCCCCTCGCTCCGGGTCGAGAAGCGGCTGCTCGGCTCCGGCCGCGTGACCGTCATCGGGATGGACGAGGTGGGCCGTGGCGCGATCGCGGGACCGGTGGCGGTCGGCGTCGCCGCGGTCACGGTCGACGTCGGTCGGGTGCCGCAGGGCCTCGCCGACTCCAAGCTGCTCTCCGCGTCGCGCCGGGACGCCCTGGTGCCGGTCGTGCAGCGCTGGGCGCCGACCGCGGTGGGCATGGCGTCAGCCGAGGTCGTCGACCGGCAGGGCATCGTGCCGGCGCTCGGACAGGCGGGAGCCGCAGCACTCGCGCGGCTGGTGGCGGGCGGTGTCTCGCTCGACGGCGCCGTGGTGGTGCTCGACGGGTCCTTCGACTGGCTCAGCCGCGCGGTGCCGACGGCGCTCCTGGCCGGTGTCGACCCGCTGGACGTCGTCGTCAGGGTGAAGGCGGACCGGGACTGCGCCTCGGTCGCTGCGGCGTCCGTGGTGGCGAAGGTCGCCCGAGATGCGCTCATGGTCGCCGCGCACGAGGACGCTCCGCACTACGCGTGGGCATCGAACAAGGGCTACGGCTCGACCGCGCACTACGACGGCATCCGGAGCGCCGGTGCGCACGCGCTCCACCGCACGTCGTGGTTGCACCAGGCGTCGAGCGTGGCGCTGGACGGGTTCGAGGGACTCGGCGCGGTCGGCTGAGGCCGAGGCGCGCGCGTCGCGGCGTCGGGGTGGGGCGCCGCTCGCGCGTCGCGGCGTCGGGGTGGGACGGGCCGTCGTGGTCGCCGTAGACTGTGGGACGCGATGGATGACGACGAATTCGACGACTACGACCGCGAGGTCGAACTTGCCCTGTACCGCGAGTACCGCGACGTCGTGTCGCAGTTCCGCTACGTGGTCGAGACCGAGCGACGTTTCTACCTGGCGAACGAGGTCGAGCTCGTCCGCCGGGACACCGAGCATGATTTCTACTTCGAATTGTCGATGACCGATGTCTGGGTGTGGGACGTCTACCGTTCCGACCGGTTCGTGAAATCTGTTCGAGTCCTCACGTTCAAGGACGTGAACGTGGAAGAACTGACCACGCGGGAACTCGAATTGCCGAAGGAACTCGCGCTCGACGAGTGACCATTTCCGGGAATCACCGGCGCGGAAGTGACGGAGTGCATTCCTTTCGGATACCGTGATCGGGAAAGACTTTCCCCGATCAAGGAGTCGCAATGGCACAGAAGGTCACCGTCCAGCTCGTCGACGACCTCGACGATTCGCCCATCACCGCGGGCGAAGGCCGCACGGTCGAGTTCGCGTTCGACGGTTCGACGTACGAGATCGACCTCTCGAACGACAACGTCGACAAGTTCCGTGAAGCGATCTCCGACTACGTCGCCGCCGCGCGCAAGGTGAGCGGACGTCGGTCCGGCGGCGCGACCGCGTCGAAGCCGGCACCGAAGCGCGGCAACTCCGAGGAACTCGCGAAGATCCGCGAATGGGCGAAGGACAACGGCTACGAGGTGTCGAGCCGCGGGCGCATCTCCACGCAGGTGCAGGAGGCCTACGCCGCCGCGCACTGATCCCCTGCCGAAAGGGACCCGGACGATCTCGTCCGGGTCCCTTTCGTCATTCCTGCACAACGGCCATGGCTGAAGTGGTCCTCCACAGCTCTCGATCGTGTCCATCGGACCGATCCGGTGGTGCGTGAACCTGTTCCGCGGAGGCGGACATGGAACACGGAACAACGGCACGACTCGGCGTCCACGGGGAATCCCTCGCGGCGGACTGGCTCCGGCAACGGGGATACCGGATCGTCGAACGGAACTGGCGGTGTGCTCGCGGCGAGGTCGACATCGTGGCGTGGGACGGGGACACGCTCGTCTTCGTCGAGGTGAAGACCCGCGCGGGTGCCGCGACCGGGCACCCGTTCGAGTCGATCACCGCGACGAAGCTGACCCGACTCCGCCGGCTCGTCCCGGCGTGGTTCGATGACCACCCGGACGTCTCCGCTCGAGCGGTCCGGATCGACGCCGTCGCCGTGCACGTCGACGGTCCGCGCAGTGCGGTCGAGCTCGTGGTGGGTGCGCTGTGACCGACATCGGACGAGCGTCGGCCGTGGCGCTGCTCGGGGTGACCGGGCGCCTGGTCGAGGTCGAGGCGCACCTGACCAGCCAGCTGCCGGCGTTCCGGATCATCGGGCTCCCGGACACCTCACTCGGCGAAGCCCGTGAGCGGGTGCGATCGGCTGCGGCGAACGCGGGTTGCCCGTTGCCAGCCCGCCGCATCACCGTCAACCTCACGCCCGCAGCCGTCCCGAAGCGCGGGTCCGGGTTCGACCTCGCGATCGCGATGGCGGTGCTCGCCGGGGCCGGCGCCGCCCCGCGCACGTCGGCACGCACCGTCTACGTCGGCGAGCTCGGCCTCGACGGCCGGACCCGTCCCGTGGTCGGGATCATCCCGATGCTGCTCGCGGCGCGGGACGCGGGCGCGGAGCGTGTGGTGGTCCCCGCGGGCAATCTCGACGAGGCCCGGATCGTGCAGGGCATCGCGGTCGCGGGCGTCGACTCGTTGCGGGCGGCCGCGATCGATGCCGGTGCGACGCTCCCGCCGGTCGAGGTCGAGCCGGTCCGGGTCGCGGTGGGGCCGCTCGACCCAGCTGATCGGCCGGAGCCGGAGCTGGCCGAAGTG
>NZ_BACW01000042.1:0-1594 GCF_000333315.1 Curtobacterium sp. B8 | reverse complement strand
CGACGCGGATCATCGACCTCGTGTCGCCGATCGGCAAGGGCCAGCGCGGCCTCATCGTGTCGCCGCCGAAGGCCGGCAAGACGGTCGTGCTGCAGGCCATCGCCAACGCGATCGCCAAGAACAACCCCGAGGCGCACCTCATGGTCGTCCTCGTGGACGAGCGGCCCGAAGAGGTCACCGACATGCAGCGCTCGGTGAAGGGCGAGGTCATCGCCTCGACCTTCGACCGCCCGGCGGAGGACCACACCACGGTCGCCGAGCTGGCCATCGAGCGTGCGAAGCGCCTCGTGGAGCTCGGTCACGACGTCGTCGTGCTGCTCGACTCGATCACGCGCCTCGGTCGCGCCTACAACCTGGCGACGCCGGCATCGGGCCGTGTGCTCTCGGGTGGCGTCGACTCGGCCGCGCTGTACCCGCCGAAGCGCTTCTTCGGTGCCGCGCGCAACATCGAGGACGGCGGCTCGCTGACGATCCTCGCGACGGCGCTCGTCGAGACCGGCTCCAAGATGGACGAGGTCATCTTCGAGGAGTTCAAGGGCACCGGCAACATGGAGCTCCGCCTCAACCGCCACCTGGCGGACAAGCGGATCTTCCCGGCCGTCGACGTCAACGCGTCCGGTACCCGTCGCGAGGAGCAGCTGCTCTCCGCCGACGAGGTCACGATCACGTGGCGCCTGCGTCGTGCCCTCGCCGGGCTCGACCCGCAGCAGGCGCTGGAGATCGTGCTGCGGAACCTCAAGGAGACGCAGTCGAACGTCGAGTTCCTGGTCCAGGTGCAGAAGTCGGTCCCCACGACCGGCGGACACCACAACGGCCACCAGGAGTAACCGGTGTTCGAGTCGGTGGCAGGGCTGCTGGCGGAACACGAGGACCTGACGCAGCAGCTGTCGGACCCCGCGCTCCACGCCGATCCGGTCCGTGCGAAGAAGGTGAACCGGCGGTACGCCGAGCTCAACCAGATCAAGTCCGCGTACGAGTCCTGGAAGGCGGCGGGGGACGACCTCGCCGCCGCCCAGGAACTCGCCCGCGAGGACGAGGCGTTCGCGGACGAGGTCCCGGCGCTCGAGGAGCAGCTGACGGAGCGCCAGGAGCGTCTCCGCCGGCTGCTCATCCCGCGGGACCCCGACGACGGGCGCGACGTGATCATGGAGATCAAGGGCGGCGAGGGCGGCGAGGAGTCGGCGTTGTTCGCGGCCGACCTCCTGCGCATGTACTCGCACTACGCCGAGTCCAAGGGCTGGAAGATCGAGATGCTCGAGCGCACCGAGTCCGACCTCGGCGGCTACAAGGACGTCCAGGTCGCGATCAAGTCGAACGCGACCGACCCGTCTCAGGGTGTCTGGGCACACCTGAAGTACGAGGGCGGCGTGCACCGCGTGCAGCGCGTGCCGGCGACCGAGTCGCAGGGGCGCATCCACACCTCGACGACCGGCGTCCTCGTCTTCCCCGAGGTCGACGAGCCGGAAGAGGTGCAGATCAACCAGAACGACCTCAAGATCGACGTGTACCGGTCCTCGGGCCCCGGCGGGCAGTCCGTGAACACGACGGACTCCACGGTCCGCATCACCCACCTGCCCACGGGCATCACGGGGCG
>NZ_BACW01000043.1:0-1726 GCF_000333315.1 Curtobacterium sp. B8 | reverse complement strand
CTCGAGCTGCACGCCGTCAACGCCATCCCGCACGGGCGCGGCATGGGCTCGTCCGCCGCCGCGATCGTCGCCGGGCTGATGGCCGCGCGAGGGCTCCTCGAGGGGATCGTCGACCTCGACGCGTCGACGCTCCTGACCCTCGCCACCGAGATGGAGGGCCACCCGGACAACGTCGCCCCGGCGCTGTTCGGCGGGCTGACGATCGCGTGGATGACGGCGGAGGGGCCGGCGTACAAGCGGCTCCTGGTGCACCGAGGTGTCTCGCCGGTGGTCTTCGTGCCGACGTCGACGCTGTCGACGAAGCTCGCACGGTCCCTGCAGCCCGCGAGCGTCCCGCACGCGGACGCCGCCTTCAACGTGTCCCGCTCGGCGCTGCTCGTCGCGGCACTCATCCAGAGCCCGGAGCTGCTGCTCGCGGCGACCGAGGACCGGCTCCACCAGGCCTACCGGGCGAGTGCCATGCCGGAGACCGACGCCCTCATCGGACTCCTGCGGCAGCACGGGCTCGCCGCGGTCGTCTCCGGTGCCGGCCCCAGCCTGCTCGTCCTCGGCAGCGACCCGGCACAGCGCCTCACCGCGGCGGACCTGGTGTCGCGACACGCCCAGTCCGACTGGCGGCCGCTCATGCTGGCGGTGGACCTGGGTGGTGCTACAGTGGCAGCGCACTCGGCGCTCCAAGCCGATCCCGCATAGGCAGCAGGAACGATCCTCGCCGGTGCAGGGTCAGGTGCGCGGGGGCATTCTCTTCCTGATCACCCGTACTCGGTCCGTCGTCTGAACGACGGTGCGTGCATCCCTGTGCATCCGGGTTGGTGGAAACTCTCCGCGTTCTGCGGTTCGAAAGGAAACACCCACCTTGACGAACGTCAACGACTCCACCCCGGTGGAGATCCCCAGCGACCTGCGCGCCCTCCGACTCCCGGAGCTGCAGCGGATCGCCTCCTCGCTCGGCATCACCGGGCTCTCCAAGCTCCGCAAGGGCGACCTCATCGCCACGATCGAGGACAAGCGGCCCGCGACGGCCGACGCCCCGGCGACCGAGCAGCCGACGCTGCCGGAGCCGGTCGCCGAGCAGCCGGTCGCCGCGCAGTCGGCCCCTGCGCAGTCCACCTCTGACCAGCCGGCGCCGTCGGCGCCCGAGCAGCCCGCTGCGGAGACGCAGCCGACCGCCACCGGCGCCGAGGCGACCGAGCAGCCGGCCGGCGGCCGTGCGCGCCGCTCGCGCCGCGCCTCCTCGGGCGGCACCGTCAACGCCGCGCCGACCTCGGCTGCGGACCACCAGAACCACGGCCACACCGGGACCGAGGACCTGCTCGCGGGTCTCGACCAGGTGCGCGCCGAGAAGGACGCGCAGGAAGCGGCGCAGGCCGCGGGCCAGCGCCGCGGGCGCGGGCAGCAGAACGGCCAGCAGGCCGCGCAGCAGCAGGACGGCCAGGAGGCACCGGCCGACTCCGCCGCGCAGCCCGCCGAGCAGGGCGCCGACTCCGGCGACGCCGGTGACCAGGGCGAGGGCGGCTCGCGTCGTGGGCGCCGCAGCCGTGGCCGTGGCCGTGGTCGCGGTCAGAACGGCGACGCCGCCCAGAACGGCGACCAGAACGGTCAGCAGAAGCAGGACGACCAGCCGAAGCAGGACGACCAGAAGCAGAACGGTCAGCCGAAGCAGGACGACCAGAAGCAGAACGGTCAGCAGAAGCAGGGTCAGCAGAACGGCCAGCAGAAGCAAAAC
>NZ_BACW01000044.1:0-1463 GCF_000333315.1 Curtobacterium sp. B8 | reverse complement strand
CCCCCGCCCCACCGGGCGAACCACGACAAGTTCGGAGCCATCGGCCTGCACGTGCCGAGGGGGTGACGAGCCACGGCATCGCCCTCAACTGCGCGAACGCCCTCGACGCGTACGCCGCGATCGTGCCGTGCGGCATCGCCGACGCCGGGGTCACCACGGTGAGCCGTGCCGCGGGACGCCACGTCACCGTGGACGAGGTCGCCGCGCTCGTCGCGCCGGTCGTGCAGGCGGCGCTCGACGGCATGCACACCGGCCACCGCATCGCAGCCGCCAGTAGGACGACCAGCCCGGACCACCCGACCAGCGCGGACCGGTCCGCCGGGGGCGAGCCGCGCCTCCAGGCCGGTCGGGTCCGCACCACCCACCTGCAGGAGGTCCCCGCATGACCCTCGCCCCCGAAGGCCGGCGCATGCTGCGTGTCGAGGCCCGGAACGCCGAGACGCCGATCGAGACGAAGCCCGCGTGGATCAAGACCCGCGCGACCCAGGGTCCGGAGTTCCGGGACCTGTCCGCCCTCGTCAAGGACAAGCAGCTGCACACGGTCTGCCAGGAGGCCGGATGCCCGAACATCTTCGAGTGCTGGGAGGACCGGGAGGCCACGTTCCTCATCGGCGGCTCGCAGTGCACCCGCCGGTGCGACTTCTGCCAGATCGACACCGGCAAGCCGTCGCCGCTCGACCGCGGGGAGCCTCGACGGGTGGCGGACTCGGTGGTCTCGATGGGCCTCAAGTACGCGACCGTGACGGGCGTCGCGCGGGACGACCTCGACGACGGCGGTGCGTGGCTGTACGCGGAGACGATCCGGCAGATCCACGAGCACTCCCCCGGCACCGGTGTCGAGATCCTCGTGCCGGACTTCAACGGCCGCCCGGACCAGCTCGGGCAGGTCTTCGACGCGCGCCCCGAGGTGTTCGCGCACAACGTCGAGACGGTCCCGCGGATCTTCAAGCGCATCCGGCCGGCGTTCCGGTTCGAGCGGTCCCTCGACGTCATCACGCAGGGGCGGGACGCCGGGCTCGTGACGAAGTCGAACCTCATCCTCGGCATGGGTGAGGAGCGGCACGAGGTGATCGACGCGCTCGAGCAGCTGTACGAGGCCGGGACGGACATCATCACGCTGACCCAGTACCTCCGGCCGTCGCCGCGACACCTGCCGGTCGCCCGCTGGGTGAAGCCGGAGGAGTTCGTCGACCTCCGCGAGATCGCCGAGGACATCGGGTTCTCGGGGGTGCTGGCCGGGCCGCTGGTGCGGTCGTCGTACCGGGCCGGGCGACTGTGGGCGCGGGCGACGGTCGCGCGTGGCGGCGCGGTGCCGGAGCACCTGTCGCACCTGCTCGAGGCGCCGGCCGGCCGCCAGGCCGTCTGAGGCGCGCGCCGCGCGCCGCGCGCCGCGCGCGTGGCCGGCCGCGGCCGAGTCTCGCTCTGAGCGACGTTCCTCGCGCTCGGGACCCCGAGATCAGTCG
>NZ_BACW01000045.1:0-7415 GCF_000333315.1 Curtobacterium sp. B8 | reverse complement strand
AGCGGAGGATGCGCGTGTAGTGCGTGATGAGCAGCACGCCGAGGCCGGTCGCACCCTTCGCGCGGTTCACACCCTCGGACACGATCTTCAGTGCGTCGACGTCGAGCCNGGAGTCGGTCTCGTCGAGCACGGCGACTTTCGGCTGAGGGAGTTCGAGCTGCATGATCTCGTGGCGCTTCTTCTCGCCGCCGGAGAAGCCCTCGTTGACGTTGCGCTCCGCGAACGCCGAGTCCATCTTGAGGTCGGCCATCGACTGGCGGAGGTCCTTCACCCAGCCACGGAGCGCGGGGGCCTCACCGTCGATGGCGGTCTTCGCCGTGCGGAGGAAGTTCGACACCGTCACACCGGGGATCTCCACCGGGTACTGCATGGCGAGGAACATGCCGGCGCGGGCGCGCTCGTCGACGCTCATCGTGAGGACGTCCTCGCCGTCGAGTGTGATGGAGCCGCCGTCGACGTTGTAGCGCGGGTGCCCGGCGATCGTGTACGCGAGCGTGGACTTGCCGGAGCCGTTCGGCCCCATGATCGCGTGGATCTCGCCCTCGTTGATGGTGAGGTCGACGCCCTTGAGGATCTCCTTCGTGCCCTGATCGGTGTCGATCGAGACCTGGAGGTCACGGATTTCGAGAGTGGACATTGCGTTCCTTCGGTTGCAGCTGGTGCGCGGCGTCAGCCGCGGGACGTGGTGGGGGCCGATCCGGCCCGGGACGGCGGGGTCAGTCGACGGGGACCGGGTCGTGCACGTCGACGTAGACGTCGCCGTCACAGACCTCGACCCGGAAGACCGGCACGGGCTCGTACGCGGGGAAGTTCTGCGGCTTGCCGGTGGTCAGCGAGAACTTCGACCCGTGCGCCCAGCACTCGAGGGCATCGCCCTCGACGAAGCCCTCGGCAAGCGAGATGTCGCCGTGGGTGCAGGTGTCCCCGATGGCGTGCACGACGCCCGCGGAGTCCTTCACGATCGCGACGGCGGTGCCGTCGACGACGACCCGCATCGGGCTGTCCACCGCGATGTCGGCCTCGGCGCAGACCTTCTCGGCCATCAGGCGTCTGCCTGCGCGGTCTCGGGGTCTGCCTCGGCGATGGCCGAGCGACCAGCGGCCAGCTCCTCCTCGACGGCGGCGATGAGCCGCTCCTCGAGTTCGGGCGCACCGATCTTCTGGATGACCTCGACCAGGAAGCCGAGCACGACGAGGCGCCGTGCTTCTTCTTCCGGGATGCCGCGAGCCTGCAGGTAGAACAGCTGCTCGTCGTCGAAGCGACCGGTGGCGCTGGCGTGACCGGCGCCCTCGATGTTGCCGGTCTCGATCTCGAGGTTCGGGATGCTGTCCGCGCGCGTGCCGTCGGTCAGGACCAGGTTGCGGTTCTGCTCGTACGAGTCGGTGCCGTCGGCCGGGCGGCCGATGAGCACGTCGCCGATCCACACGGTGTGCGCACCCTCGCCCTGCAGCGCCCCCTTGTAGTTGACCCGACCGCGCGTGTTCGGCGCGTCGTGGTTCACGTAGACCTGCTGCTCGATGTACTGCCCGGCGTCCGCGAAGTAGACGCCGTACATCTCGGTGTCGGCACCCTGCGCGCCGAGGTGCGTCGAGGGGTTCACGCGGATGACGTCGCCGCCGAGGGACACCACGACGTGCTTGAGGAAGGCGTCGCGGCCGACCTCGGCGAAGTGCGTCGAGACGTGCACCGCCTCGTCGTCCCAGTCCTGCAGGCTGACCACCGTGAGTCGGGCGTTGTCACCGACGACGATCTCGATGTTCTCGCTCAGGAGGGCCTTGCCGCGGTTGTCGATGACGACGATGCCCTGCGCGTTCGGCTCGGCCGTTATCACCGTGTGCGCCGCGCGGGGCTGCGTGCCGAAGTCCGAGCGCGTGATGGTGATGAACTCGTGCTGCTCGGTGGCCGTGACCGTGACCGCGAGCACCGCGTCGCGCGCCGTCCAGGCGGCGGCGGATGCGCGGTCCTCGGGGAGCCCGGCGGAACCGACGCGCGGGTCGTCGCTGCGGACCCACTCGACGTCGGCGCCGTCGGACTGCCGCGCGAGGTACGGGTACGGCGAACCGTCGAGTCCGCCGTCGAGCAGCGGCTGGAGCTTCGCGAGCGGCGCGAACTTCCAGTTGACCTCACGACCGGTGACCGCCGGGAAGGCGTCGAGGTCGGCCGACTGGAAGCGCTCCGACCGGGTCTGGACGGGGACCTTCTCCTCGGCCGCGTCCCACCCGCCGTCGGAGTGCGCACGAGCGCCGTGCTGCTCGGTGCCGCCGGTCGCGGCGGCGCTGGGCTGTTCGGTGGTGCTGGACATCTAGCCGACGGATCCTTCCATGCTCATCTCGATGAGCTTGTTGAGTTCGAGTGCGTACTCCATCGGGAGCTCGCGGGCGATCGGCTCGATGAAGCCGCGGACGATCATCGCCATCGCCTCGTCCTCGGGCAGACCGCGGGACATGAGGTAGAACAGCTGCTCCTCGCTGACGCGGGAGACGGTGGCCTCGTGGCCGAGCTGCACGTCGTCGACGCGGATGTCGATCGCCGGGTAGGTGTCCGACCGGCTGATCGTGTCGACGAGCAGCGCGTCGCACCGGACGGTGTTCGCCGCGTGGTGCGCGTTCGGGTCGACACGGACCTCGCCGCGGTACCCGGCACGACCGCCTCCGCGGGCGATCGACTTCGAGACGATCGAGGACGTCGTGTACGGCGCCATGTGGATCATCTTCGCGCCGGCGTCCTGGTGCTGACCGGGACCGGCGAAGGCGACCGACAGCGTCTCGCCCTTGGCGTGCTCGCCCGCGAGGTAGATCGACGGGTACTTCATCGTCACCTTGGAGCCGATGTTGCCGTCGATCCACTCCATGGTGGCGCCCTCGTGCGCGATCGCACGCTTGGTCACGAGGTTGTAGACGTTGTTCGACCAGTTCTGGATCGTCGTGTAGCGCACGCGGGCGTTCTTCTTCACGATGATCTCGACGACGGCCGAGTGCAGGGAGTCCGACTTGTAGATCGGCGCCGTGCAGCCCTCGATGTAGTGGACGTAGGAGTCCTCGTCCGCGATGATCAGCGTCCGCTCGAACTGCCCCATGTTCTCGGTGTTGATGCGGAAGTACGCCTGGAGCGGGATCTCGACGTGCACGCCCTTCGGGACGTAGACGAACGAGCCGCCCGACCACACGGCCGTGTTCAGCGCGGCGAACTTGTTGTCGCCGGCCGGGATCACGGTGCCGAAGTACTCCTCGAAGATCTCGGGGTGCTCGCGGAGCGCGGTGTCGGTGTCCATGAAGATGACACCCTGCTGCTCGAGGTCTTCACGGATCTGGTGGTAGACGACCTCGGACTCGTACTGCGCGGCGACGCCTGCGACGAGGCGCTGGCGCTCGGCCTCGGGGATGCCGAGCTTCTCGTAGGTGGCGCGGATGTCCTCGGGGAGGTCTTCCCACGACTGTGCCTGCTTCTCGGTGGAGCGCACGAAGTACTTGATGTTGTCGAAGTCGATGCCGGTCAGGTCGGCACCCCACGTCGGCATCGGCTTGCGGCCGAACAGCTGCAGGCCCTTGAGGCGGTTCTTGAGCATCCACTCGGGCTCGCCCTTGAGGTTCGAGATGTCGGTCACGACCTCCTCCGAGATGCCACGGCGCGCGGAGGCGCCGGCCGAGTCGGAGTCGGACCAGCCGAACTCGTATTGGCCGAGCCCTTCGAGCTCGGGACGGTCGATGAGCACGTCGGACATGGTCTCCTCGTTTCCTTCTCGCGGCAGCGTCACCGGGACCAACCCGGCGCAGCTGGACGCCATTCCACCCCGGACCACCGACACGGTCGGCCAGGGTGCTGCTGCCTCGCAACGCCAATGGTTCCACGCGGTGGCGGGCCGTAGTGACGATCTCGGCCCATTCGGAGCCGGCGCCTGCCTAGACTTGACTGCCGCTGAACCCTCGAATCCTACAGGTTCGGTGCACGGAACAACAGGAAGGCACCACCCTCGTGACTCGCGTCGGATCCCCCGTCGAGCAGGACGTCCGCACCCGGTGGTGGTCCCTCCCCCGCGCGGTCGACGTCCGCGTGATCTGGCTGGCGTGGGCGTCGTTCGTCGTGGAGGTCGTCCTCATCGGCACCGGCGGGCTCGTCCGGCTCACGGCGTCCGGCCTCGGCTGCCCGACCTGGCCGACGTGCACGTCGGACTCGCTCGTCTCCACGCCGGAGATGGGCATCCACGGCGTCATCGAGTCGGCAAACCGGCTGCTCACCTTCGTGCTGGTCGTTCGTCGCGATCGCCACGTTCCTCGCCGTCGTGCGGATGCGACGCACCCGTCCCGAGCTGTTCTGGCTCGCCTTCGCCCAGGGTGCGGCGATCCCGGTGCAGGCCGTGATCGGCGGCGTCAGCGTCTGGACGAACCTCAACCCGTTCGTCGTCGGACTGCACTTCGTGGTCTCGGCCGCACTGACCTCGGTCACGGCCGCGCTCGTGTACCGCGCGATGAACGGGCCCCGCACCGCGGTCCGACTCGTCCCCGCGTGGTACACGAACGTCGTCCGCGGCACGGTCGCGGCCGTCGTGGTCACCGTCCTCGTGGGCATCCTCACCACCGGGAGCGGCCCGCACGCCGGCGCCGACGAGGCCGTCGACGGCGGACGACTGCACCGCACCGGGTTCGACCCCGCCGTCATGGAGCACGTCCACGCCGTCCCCGCCTACGTCCTCTTCGCCCTGACCCTCGTTCTGGTCGTCGGTGCGGTCCGGCTCCGACTCTCGAGCCGGTGGGCGCTGGCGCTCCTCGTCGTCGAGTTCGTCCAGATCGCGGTCGGCCTGACGCAGGCCCGGACGGGCCTCCCGGTCGGACTCGTCGGCACGCACATGGTGCTCGCCGGCCTCCTCGTCGCAGCGACCACGGCCGTCGTGCTCTCCACCCGCGGGAGCGCCGGTCGCGGCGCCGTTCGCGAGCCGCTGGACGCCTGACCGGCGTCCCGGAACGACGAAGCGCGCGTCGATCGACGCGCGCTCCGTCGTTCCCCGCGCACTGCGTGGTCCACCGCACGCCCGGTTCGACGACGCACCACCTCATCGACGCGCGGATCGTCGGAACGGTCGCGTTCCGTGGTCTGGTCGCGACCGCCAACCGGACGGGAGGCACGGTGCCGGCCCTCCCCGCGCCTCCAGGCCGCCGTCGTGCAACGACGCCATCGCCGTCGTCCGACGACAGCGGTGTCGTCGGTTGCGCAGCCGCGCAACCCGCGTGTGCAACGAACGACGGGGCCGCTGTCGTGCGACAGCGACCCCGTCGTTCGACAGCGACCCCGTCGTTCGACAGCGACCCCGTCGTTCGACAGCGGCACCGACGGGCTCGTCGACAGCGGCCGCGTCGCGAACGTCGGGACCGGTCGCGGCCCGCCCCTAGAAGGTGAAGACCTGCGGCAGCAGCGGGTCGATGCCCACCGCGATGAAGAGCAGCGTCAGGTACGTGATCGAGCTGTGGAACACGCGCATCGGGTGCACCTGCTCGACGTGCTGGATCGCCCGCGAGTACAGCCGGTGCGACTCGACGACGAACCAGATGCCGCCCGCCAGTGCCACGACCGTGTACAGCGGCCCCATGTGGGCGACCGGGATCAGCAGGAGCGAGCACACCAGCGTCGCCCAGGCGTAGAGGACGACCTGCAGGCCGACGACCGTGCGGCCGCGCACGACCGCGAGCATCGGGACCTCGGCGGCGTCGTAGTCGTCGCGGTACTTCATCGACAGCGGCCAGTAGTGCGGCGGCGTCCAGAGGAAGATCACCATGAACAGGATGATCGGCGCCCAGCTCAGCGACCCGGTGACACCGGCCCAGCCGATCAGCACCGGCATGCAGCCGGCGGATCCACCCCAGACGATGTTCTGCGGGGTGCGCCGCTTGAGCCAGAGTGTGTAGACGCAGACGTAGATCAGGATCGCGATGACGCTGAGCGCCGCGGCGAGCCAGTTCACGAAGACGACGAGGACGACCGTCGACACGATGCCGAGCGTCCACGAGAACACCAGGGCCTCACGGTCGGAGAGCTCGCCGGTCACGAGCGGCCGCGTGCTCGTGCGCTTCATGAGCCGGTCGATGTCGCGGTCGATGTAGCAGTTGAACGCCGACGCGGAGCCCGCCGACATCGCACCGCCGAGCATCGTCCAGAACACGAGCCAGAGGTCCGGGACGCCCCGCGCGGCGAGGAACATCGTCGGCGCCGTCGTGACCAGCAGCAACTCCATGACCCTGGGCTTCGTCAGGGAGACGTACGCCCGGACCTTGCGCGAGAGCGTCGATCGGGGTCGATCGGTGTCCGGCCGGGTCACGGTGGCAGTGGGCAAGGGAACCTCAGTCTGTTTCGCGTCAGCTCGCACACTCGGTGGACGGCTCCGTCGTCGTCCGGGCGTGCGTCGACCCGGAATGACCACGGGCCTCCGTCAGTTTAGGCCATCGAGGCGCCGCGACGATGCCCCGCCCCGCCATCCGGACCGATCGACGGTCGGACGAGCACTCCCCCGCCACGCGTGGCCGTGCCCGCCCGGACCGTGTGACCGCGACGGACCGAAGACGCTGACACGCCCGGGCCGTCCGGACGGTCGGCGTTGGAGCGCTGCACCCCGCGTCCGCACACGGTGAACAGAACGTGTCACCTGAACCCTCACTGAGTGCATGGTCACTATGCTGGAGTCGCCCTCCCGCAGTGCGTGCCCCGAAGACGTCGGTCACGACGAGCCGGTCGGCCGCCAGCAGACGGCGACCCGAACCCCGGCCCCCGGGATGGCGATCATGTCCGTGCGATGGCACGAGCCCTCGCACATGTCGCATTCAAGAAGGGTCAACATCCAAGTGGCTGAATTCACCTGGGACGCCATCGACAGGAAGGCCGTCGACACGGCCCGCGTACTCGCCGCCGACTCGGTCGAGGCCGCCGGCAACGGTCACCCCGGCACCGCGATGAGCCTCGCGCCGGTCGCCCACCTGCTCTTCCAGAAGGTGATGCGTCGCGACCCCAGCGACTCCACCTGGATCGGCCGCGACCGCTTCATCCTCTCCGCGGGCCACGCCTCGATCCTCCAGTACGTGCAGTTCTACCTGCACGGCTACGGTCTCGAGCTCGAGGACCTCCAGCACCTCCGCAAGTGGGGCTCGAAGACCCCGGGTCACCCGGAGTACGGCCACACCGACGGCGTCGAGATCACGACCGGCCCGCTCGGCCAGGGTCTCGCGTCCGCCGTGGGCTTCGGCTACGCGCAGCGCTTCGAGCGCGGTCTGTTCGACCCGGAGACCGCCGACGGCGAGTCCCCCTTCGACCACTTCACCTACGTGATCGCCGGTGACGGCGACATGCAGGAGGGCGTGACGAACGAGGCCGCGAGCCTCGCCGGTCGCCAGCAGCTCGGCCGCCTGGTCGTCTTCTACGACTCGAACCAGATT
>NZ_BACW01000046.1:0-1105 GCF_000333315.1 Curtobacterium sp. B8 | reverse complement strand
TGGTCGACGCTCGCGCTGTTCGTCCTCTACGCGGCGTACCTCTTCGCCCCCGAGCTGATGTGGCGCAGCGGGATGCGAACCCGTGTCCTGGTGCTCGCCGGGATCGCGACCCTCGCCGGACTGCTCCTGCTCGCCGTCGGCCCCCTCGCCGTCTGGACCTGGCTGCTCGTCGCCGCGCTCACCGGCTTCGTCGCCGAACGGGCCTGGATCGCCGGCGTGGGCGTCCTCTCCGTCATCGCCGCGCAACTCGTCGTCGCGGGGACGCTCGGATGGGACGAGGCCGTGGGCACCGGCCTGCTGTTCGCGCCGATCGTGACGGTCTCGGTCGGGGCGTCGATGCTGTTCTTCGGTCGGCAGCGCGAGGCGGAGGACCGGCTCGACGTCGCGCAGGACGAACTCACGCGGCTCGCCGTCGTCGAGGAACGAGCCCGGTTCTCCCGCGACCTGCACGACGTGCTCGGGCACTCGCTCACCGTCGTCGCGATGAAGTCCGAGCTCGCCGTCCGGCTCGTCGACGTCGACCCCGCCCGGGCCAGGTCCGAGATGCTGGACGTGGAGCGGCTGTCCCGCGAGGCCCTGCAGGGTCTGCGGCAGGCGGTCGGCGGGTACCGGGAGGCCGACCTCGATGCCGAGCTGGTGTCGGCCCGTGCGGCGCTGGCGGCCGCTGAGGTCGACGCGGACCTGCCGGCCGACGGTGCCGCGGCGGCCCGGGACGTCCGGAGCCTCTTCGCCTGGGTGCTGCGGGAGGGCGTGACGAACGTCGTCCGGCACGCGGCCGCGACCCGGGTGCGGGTGACGCTGACCCGGTCGACACTGACGATCGAGGACGACGGGACCGGGGACGTCGCGGGCGCCGGTACCGTACCCGGGTTCCCGTCCGTCGGCGGCCGCGTCGGCGGCAACGGGCTCCGGGGGCTGCGTGAGCGGGCCGACGCGGTGGGTGCGACCGTCGCCACCGGCACGAGCGACCTCGGCGGTTTCCTGCTGCGCGTCGAAACGGAGGGCCGACGATGACCGACACGATCCGGGTGCTGCTCGCCGACGACCAGGCGCTCGGTCGCGGTGCCCTCGCCTCGCTGCTGTCCCTCGAGCCCGACATCGAGGT
>NZ_BACW01000047.1:0-1456 GCF_000333315.1 Curtobacterium sp. B8 | reverse complement strand
TGCAGGCCGCGCTCGACGTCGGGTACTGGAACGCGGGGAACCCGGACCCCCTCACGGTCGCGGTCGTCAACAAGAACCAGGACATCACCGTCGAGGGCGACGTGGCCGACGCCCAGTCGATCGACATCAAGGGTGGCAACTACGTCATCTACTGGTTCAAGGGTGCCGGCAAGATCACCAAACAACGGCGACGGCGGCTGGCTGAACTGGGGTGCGTTCGGGAACATCGAACGCATCGACAACGTCATCCACGTCAACGGCGGCTGACCCTCAGCCCCTGACGAGCACCCCCTGCGACCTCGGTCTCAGGGGGTGTCGTCGTCCGTGCGGGCAGCTGCGCCGAGCTCGGGCGGTCGTCGCGATCCCCCGGGGCCGTGGGCACGAGCGCGGATCCACCCCCGCACGAAGGCGACCGACACCAGGGCCGTCCGGTTCGGCGCCCTCCAGGTGCGCATCAGTCGCCCGAGGTGCCACGCGACGGCCTGACGGCTGTAGGACGTCTCGCTGGCGATCTGGTCGTTCGAGAGTCCCTGTGCGGCGAGCGCCAGCATCCGTTCCTCGGATTCGTCGAGCCCGGGCGCCCGAGCCACGAGCTCGATCTCGCCCGCATCGACCTCCGCCGGGGTGGTGCCCGCCACCCGTCCACGCTCCTGCGACCACGCCTCCGCCCAGCACGAGCCGAGCTCGTGGGCGACGAGGGACGCCCGGCTCATCGCGAGCATCGTGCGCGCCGCGCGGTCCGCCGGCCCCGCATGGTCACGGACAGCCGTGTGCATCACGAGGGCGAAGACCCGGATCGCCGGCAGCGCGCCACGGAGCACGACCGAGAGGTCCACCCGGGGATCCTCGGCACGGGCAGCAGCCACCCGCCGGAGCCGATCGAGGCTCCCCGGGTCGACCGGCTCACCACGTTCGACCGCGCGCAGGGCAGCGGGCAGGACGATCGGCACGATCTCGGTGTACCGCTCCCGGAGCCAGTCGTGCCCCTGGCGGCGGATGCCGTGCAGCGGGGGCTCGAGCAGGAGCGCCTCGAACTCCGCGCACCGCTCGTCGAGCGACAGACCCAACCGCTCACCGGGGAGCAGCGTGGCCGGCCGCTGGGCGTCGTCGCGCTCGGTCGTCATCGTGGCTCGACCGTATCCGGACGACACCTGTCGTGTCCGGTCGTTCACCGGGAGTTCGTTCTTAGGGCCGCCACAGGGTCCTGCTGCGGTGTGCATGATCCCGCTGCCGAGTCTGATCGGCATGACGGAGACGAACCAGACCCTCGACATCGACATCGTCGTCCCCTGCTACAACGAGCAGGACACGCTCGCGACGCACGTCCGACGGCTGCACACCTTCTGCCGCACCTCGCTGCACCACACGTGGCGGATCACGATCGCGGACAACGCGTCGACCGACGACACCGCTCGCATCGCCGACGACCTGGCGGACATGCTCCCGGAGGTCCGGG
>NZ_BACW01000048.1:0-3351 GCF_000333315.1 Curtobacterium sp. B8 | reverse complement strand
ACCGAGTACCCGGCGTCGATCGCGGCGACGAGGAACCGGTGGGAGCCGGGGTACGGCTCCACGCCGTGCTCGTCGAGCTCGGCCGTGAACTCGGCGTTCTTCCGGTTGCCGAGCCCGCACACCGTGTCCAGCGCGGGGTCGTCGTCGGGGGTGCCCTCCGGCAGCTCGATGCCGCGCGACCGCAGCAGCGAGCGCACGCCGTCGTAGCGGGGCTTGCCGTCGATGTACGTGAAGTAGTCCTGCTCGGTGTACGGGTCGACCCCGCGAGCGGCGAGGTACGGCGTGAACAAGCGGCTCCACGCGCGCATGTGCACGTCGGCGGTCGGGGTGAGGACGCCGTCGAGGTCGAACAGCAGCGCGCGCTGATCCGCGAGGCGGGCTGGGGTGGGCCGGTCCGGTGCGGTCATGCGCCCACTCTAGGACCGCCCCGCTCCACGACTCAGGCACGCGGCCGATGTGTGGAGAGAGTTCACCCACAGCGCACGTGTGCAGGACCCGCGTGACGCGGACCGTCTTGGTACGACCGGAGGGCGTCGCCCGCCTCACCGGGTGCCGCTCGTCGCGCGGCCGTGGACGCGACCGGCAGGACACGCGGGCCGGGTGACGGGCGCGCGCCGGCCCTCCAGACCGACCGCCGGGAGGCACGGATCACCGCGACCGGACCGCGTACGGTGACCACGTGACCGGTTTCAGCCCCCTCCGTCTCCGAGCGGCCGCCGTGGCGGTCCGCGGCGACCAGGTGCTGCTCGTTCTCCGTGAACGGGACGGACGGCGCTACGCCGTCCTCCCCGGCGGAGGCGTCGAGCCGGGCGAGACCCCGCAACAGGCCTGCCTGCGTGAACTGCGCGAGGAGACCGGGCTCGGCGGCGAGCTGATCGCACTGCTGCCCGTCGGGCTCGACCGAGCCGCGCCGGCCGTGTACCTGCACGTCGAAGCGGGTCCGGGCGCACCGGAGGTCCGGTCGGATGCGCCCGAAGCAGCGCTGTCCAGCCCGTCGAACCACTACCAGCCGGCCTGGGTGCCGGTCTCGGATGTCGAGGAGGTCGGGCTCGTGCCGTCACTCGCCGTCGACGCGGTGCGGATGGCGGTCAGCGCAGGTCGGTCCCCGGCGGCAGCGCCGCCACCCAGCGCTCGACCGCCGCGCTGATCTCGGCGCGGGCCTCGGCCGGGGAGATGGTCGCGGTCCGGTCACCGGGCTGGTCGCCGTACGCCCCGAACCCGGCGTGGTTCGATCCCTCGACCTCGACCATCGTCGCGGTCGAGGGCAGGAGGTGCCGCGCCGCCGCGACCTTCGCCGGGGTGCTGAGGCCGTCGCGCGAGCCGGCGACGCTGAGCACCTGGATGTACGAGCGGCTGATGTCGTCCGCGCAGTAGCTGCCGAGGAGCAGGAGGCCGTCGGCGTCCTTCGCGAGCTGGCACGCACGCACCCCGCCGAGGGAGTGCCCGCCGACCGCCCACGTGGTGACCTCGGGGGCGTGCGCCTCGAACGTCGCGAGCGGCCGGGTGTCGAAGAACGCGAGGTTGAGGGTCGGCTTCGTGATGACGACCGTCGTGCCCGATGCCACCACCTGCCGGAAGGTCGCCAGGTACCCGTACGGGTCGACCTTCGCACCGGGGATGAACACGATGCCCTTGCCGTCCGCCTGGCCGGTCGGGGTCATGAGGACGGCGTCACCGACGTCGCGGACCGACACCCGGTCGTCCCGCCAGACCTGGAGCGCGGCGCTCCGGGTGCCCTGCATGACGGTGTTCGCGTACACGAGGAACACCACGGCGAGCAGCACGACGGCTGCGAGGATCCACGCGGTGACGCGGAGTGCTCGGGTCACGGTCGTCCTTCCAGGTCGCGGCGCATCACGATCTCGTGGCGCCCGTCCGGCAGCGCCTCGCCCACGTCATCGGTCACGGAGAACCCCGTTCGTGCGTAGGTCTCCCGGGCGCCGGCGTTGTCCGGCACCACGGCGAGGACGAGCTCGCGGGCGCCCTGCTCCGCCGCCCAGGTCGCGACCGCGCCGATGAGCGCTCGGGCGACCCCGCGTCGGCGCTCGCCGGGTGCGACCCACATCGAGATGAGCTCGACGCGGCGCGGGTCGTCCGCGTCCGGGACGCCGCTGGCCATGCCGACGGCACGGACGGACCCGGCGTCGGGGTCGGCGTGGCGGCCCGGGACCGACGTCGTGCCGTTCGCTGGGTGCCCGTCGGTGTCGACCGCGAGCAGGTCGAGCGCGCCCGGCAACGACAGGCGGGTGCGCCACCGGTGCTCGGAGGCGTGCTCCCAGTCGACCAGCCGGGACCCGAAGGCACCGGGGGCGTCGGCGAGCGCCGCGAGCCGGACCGGCCGCCACAGGGCCCAGTCGTCGGCGGTCACCCGGCGCAGCGCGATCGTCACGAGGCGACGCTACAGCGGGCGGCTCCACGCGACCTCCCGGGCGAGCTGCCCGGTCCGTCGGAACAGGGCGACCTGGGTGGTGCCCGCGAGGACGGCCGCGAGTTCGCCCGGGTCGGCCGGCGCGAACCCGAGGCCCTGCCAGAACGGGCCGGACCTCCGGCTGAACAGCCAGGCGCGACCGGCGCCTGCGGATGCGGCCTGCTCCACCGCCACGGCGGCGAGCCGAGAGCCTGCACCGGAGCCGCGCAGCGACGGGCTGACGGCGACGCTGCGGAGGAGGGCGTGCCTCCCGTCCGCCGCGGTCTCGAAGCCGGTCGTCCCGACGTCCGAGCCGGACGCGTCACGGACGGCTCAGAGACGCACGTCGGGTGTTCCCAGGCCCGCGACGGTGAGGTCGTTCGCGGTCGTGCTCGTGCTCGTGCTCGCCGGGGGGCTCACGCGTGCCCCGGGCTGAAGCGGTACCCCATCCCCGACTCGGTGACGAGGAACCGCGGGTTCGCGGGGTCGGGCTCGAGCTTCCGCCGGAGTTGTGCCATGTAGAGCCGGAGGTAGCCCGAGTCGTTGCCGTGCGACGGCCCCCAGACCTCGGTCAGGAGCATCTCGCGGGTCATCAGCCGGTCGGGGTTCGTCACGAGGACCTCGAGCAGCCGCCACTCGGTGGGCGTCAGGCGGATCGCGGGACCGGTCGGCGGCGTGACCTGTTTCGCGACGAGGTCGACCACGAGCTCGCCGATCGCGACGGTCGGCGCACCCCCGGCAGAAGCGGCCACCGCGGCCTGACGACGCCCGAGCGCCCGCAGCCGGGCGAGGAGCTCGTCCATCTGGAACGGCTTCGTGACGTAGTCGTCCGCCCCGGCGTCGAGGGCGTCGACCTTGTCGGAGGA
Organism: Curtobacterium sp. B8; assembly: GCF_000333315.1. Classification (NCBI taxonomy): domain Bacteria; kingdom Bacillati; phylum Actinomycetota; class Actinomycetes; order Micrococcales; family Microbacteriaceae; genus Curtobacterium; species Curtobacterium sp. B8. Next base: position 78 of record NZ_BACW01000048.1, on the reverse strand, counting down.
GTCGGTGCGCCCGGAGAGCACGAGGACGGGCACCTGCGTCCAGGCGCGGAGCCCCTCGAGGACGCCGATGCCGTCGAG
>NZ_BACW01000049.1:0-11011 GCF_000333315.1 Curtobacterium sp. B8 | reverse complement strand
CGTGGCGTCCGTGCTGGGCAGGACGGCCGGCAGTAGATGCCGGTGGAGTGCACCGCGGTGACGAACTGACCGTCGAACCGCGCGTCGCGCGAGGCGACGACACGGTACCGCTCGGCGTGCAGGTGGTCGGTCCCGGTGCTGGTCACGGGTCCAGCGTCGCACGGCTCACCGACATCGACTGGCGGGAATCGGACACGGCAGCGCCGGACGGGAGGCACGGCTAGCGTTGGTCCCGTGACCACCGACGAGCCCGTGGCAGCGCCGGACGGCCTGCCCTGCCGGACCGACGTCGAGATCGTGCTGCTCCTCGCGTCGCCCCGGCACCGCTACGAGGGGCGCCCGGCGGACGGCGCGCTGCCCGCGGACCCGTCCGGGCCCGAGCTGCGGGACCGCGTCGAGGTGCGTGCCGGTCTGGGGATCGTCGGCGACCGCTACTTCGCCGCGCGGGCACACGTCCACGCGACCGTCACCGTCGTGGGGATCGAGGGGCTCGAGGACGTGGCCCGCTCGGTCGGCGCCCCCGTCGACCCGGCGGCGACCCGACGCAACGTGGTCCTCCGCGGCGCCGACGTCGAGGCACTCCGGGGTGCGCCCTTCGCCCTCGACTCCGGGGACGGGGTCGTGCGCTTCCGCGGGTACCGGCCCGCGAACCCGTGCGCGTGGATGGACCACGAGGTCGCTCCGGGGGCGTTCCGGGCGATGCGGGGACGGGCGGGGGTCCGGTGCGATCCCGAGTCCGACGGCGTGCTCGTCGTCGGGCCCGCGACGCTGTGGACCGCCCACCCCGTCCCGCTCGGGGCTACGCCGACGCCGTGAGGGCGTGCTCGATCGCGTCGACGAAGGCGGGCAGGTCGTCCGGGTTCCGGGAGGTGATCAGGCCGCCGTCGACCTGGACCTCCTGGTCGACCCACTCGCCACCGGCGTTCCGGACGTCGGTCTGCAGCGACGGGAACGACGTGAGGGTCTTGCCGGACACGACACCGGCCTCGATGAGGGTCCACGGGCCGTGGCAGATCGCTGCGACGGGCTTGCCGGCGTCCGCGAAGGCCTGCACGAGCGCGACCGCGTCCGAGTCCTGCCGGATGGTGTCGGCGTTGATCGTGCCACCGGGGACGACGAGCGCATCGTAGTCACCAGCGCCGCTGACACTGCCGATGGTGGTGTTGGACGGCACCGACTTGCCCGGGTCCTTGTCGCCGACCAGCGTCTGGATCGAGCCGGACTCCTGCGCCGCCACGGTGACGTCGGCGCCGCGCTCGCGGAGCTGGTCCGTGGGGACGACGATCTCGTCCTGCTCCACGCCGTAGTTCGTCGCGATGACGAGGATCTTCTTGCCGTCGAGGGCTGCCATGGTCGTTCCTTCCACGGCCCGGTACTTCCGGCCGCGGACCCCACGGTCGTCGTCCGCCGCTGGACGGGCTCGCAGTCGGCAGGCGTTGCTCAGCCCCGCACGCGGAAAGCGGACCCCTCACGCTCGACGGTCAGCCCGTCGTACCCCGCGATCCGTGGCAGCCCCTCCGTGACCGGGCTCGAGAGCTCCCCCACGACGACCGTGGTCGCACCGGAGGCGACGGCCGCCTCGACCCCGGCGGGAGCGTCCTCGAACGCCAGGCAGCGCTCCGCCGGGACCCCGAGGAGTGCGGCGCCGCGGAGGTAGCCCTCCGGGTGCGGCTTGCTGCGCTCGGCGTCCTCGGACGGCACGAGGGCGTCCGGGACGGGCACACCCGCGGCGATCATGCGCTTCACGGCGAGCTCCCGCGGGGCACTCGTCACGAGGGCGATCGGCACACCGAGGTCCTGCAGCCGCCGGACGAACGCGGCTGCGCCGGGGACCTCGACGATGCCCTCGACGTAGTCGATCTCGGCGGCGATCATCGTGTCGACGATCACCTGCTGCTCGGCGCGCGGCAGGTCCGGCAGGAAGCGCTGGATCGTGTCGATGGTCTGACGGCCGTGGGAGAACCCGAGGATCTCGGCCGGGTCGAGGCCGTGCTCGTCGCCGAACCGGGTCCACGCGGCCTCGACGACCGCGGTGGAGTCGACGAGCGTCCCGTCCATGTCGAACAGGACCCCGGACACCACGACGTCGATCACACGTCCGACCCTAGCGGGCGTGCCGAGACTCGGGGTGGGCGCCCCGAGACTCGGGCCCGGCGCCCCGAGACTCGGGGTGGGCGACGGTTCTCGCGGCCGCGACCACGAGAACCGTCGCGCAGGACGAGACTCGGCAGCGCCCACGCACACGGCGGCGCCGGCGCCGGCGCCGGCGCCGCCGCGGGCGGCGCCGGCGCGTCAGGCGCGCACGTACCGCGTCAGCAGGACGCCACCGTCGCCGAGCAGCACGTGGGCCGGCCGCATCCGACGGAGCTCCGGCGAGGAGGCCGTCGCGATCCGGGGTCCCTCGCCGCCCTCGAGCGTCGGGTCCACCGTCAGGGTCAGCTCGTCGACGAGGTCCGCCCCGATGAGCGCCCCGAAGAACGACGGGCCACCCTCGCAGTGGATGCGCTCGAGCCCCCGGTCGGCCAGTGCACGCACCGCGGCGGTCACGTCGAGGGAGTCGTCGCCGCACGCCACCACGTCCGCCACCTCGGTGAGCGCCCGCCCCTGCTCGGAGGAGGCGCCGGACCCCGAGGTCAGCACCACCGGCCGCACCGGCGCCTCGGTGAACACCCGGGAGGTCGCCTCGAGCGACGCCGAACCGGTCACGATCGCGAAGACCGGGTGGTCGGGCATGCCGTGCGCCCGCCGCCACGCCACGTCGGCGTCGTGCAGCACCATCGGCCCGTACTCCTCGTCCCGGACGGTCCCGGCGGCCACGAGGACCACGTCGGCCGTCCGGCGGAGCAGGTCGAACACCCGCAGGTCGTCGTCGCCGCCGAGGTCGGCCGTGCGACCGGACGCCGAGGCGGACCCGTCGAGCGTGGTCACGAAGTTCACCCGGAGCCAGGGCCCGTCCGGCACGCCGGCCCGGTACAGCTCGAGGAGGTCGTCGTCGGCCAGGTCGGCGATCGATGTCGGCAGTGCGTTCACGTGTTGTGCCTCGCCTCCACGGGTTCGCGCCAGCCGAGGACCGCCTCGACCATGCGCATGGCGTCGACGCTCTCGACGACGTCGTGCATCCGGACGATCCGCGCCCCGAGCATCGCGCTGACGGTCGCCGCAGCCAGCGATCCGGACAGACGCGCGCCGCGGGGACGCCCGAGGGACTCCCCCACGAAGTCCTTATTGGACACCGCGGCGAGCACCGGGTAGCCGAGTGCGACGACCTCGGGCAGCCGGCGCGTCAGCTCGAGGGTGTGCACGGTGTTCTTGTTGAGGTCGTGTCCGGGGTCGACGATGATCCGCGACTCCGGGATGCCCGCCGCGAGCGCCCGGTCGACGCGCTCCCGGAGGAAGTCGACGACCTCGCGGCCGATGTCGTCGTAGTGCGGCGGGACGGGGAGGTGCTGCCGGGGCGGTGCGGTCGAGTGGGTGATGACGACCGTCGCGTCGGAGTCCGCGACGACGGCGGCCATCCGCGGGTCGGACAGGCCGGTGGTGTCGTTGACGACGCTGGCACCGGCAGCGATCGTCGCCTCCGCGACCTCAGGCCGGAAGGTGTCGACCGAGATCACCACGTCGGACTCCTGCGCCAGCTGGGACACGACCGGCAGGACGCGGTCGAGTTCGTCGGCGGCGGAGAGCTCCGGGCCCGGAGCGAACTTGACCCCGCCGATGTCCACCCAGTCGGCGCCCTGCTCGGCCGCACGGACTGCGGCGGCCACGGCCTGGTCGAGGGCGAACGTCGCGCCCTGGTCGTGGAAGGAGTCGGGCGTGCGGTTGACGATCGCCATCACGGCGACGCGGTGGTCGAAGTCGAACGTGCGGCGACCGATGGTCCGGACCGGGTCGCGCAGGTCGGGCACCACCCAGCCGGGTGCTGCACCGGCCTGGAGGCTCGGCTCGCGCTGCTCGGTCGTCATGCGTCCGCCCCGCGGTCGGCCCCGGCAGCGGGTCCTCCGGCCGTTCCGACGCCAGCGCCGATCAGCGCGATCGCCTCGGCACGCCCGGCCTGGTCGGCGAGGGTCCCGGTGGCGGCGACGGTCACGGTGGACGAGCCCGTCTGGCGCTCGCCCCGGGTCGTCACGCACTGGTGCTGCGCGTCGAGGACGACCAGGACCCCCGTGGCGTCGAGTCCCTCGGCGATCGTCGCCGCGACCTGCTCGCCGAGTCGCTCCTGCAGCTGCGGACGTGAGGCGACGGCGTCGAGCACCCGGGAGAGGGTACCGAGGCCGATGAGCTGGTCGCCCGGCGCGTAGGCGAGGTGCGCGACCCCGATGAAGGGCAGGAGGTGGTGCTCGCAGACCGAGCGGAACTTCACGTCGCGGACGATGACGAGCCGGCCCCGGTCGCCGTCCTCGGCGTGCACGACACCGTCCCTGGCGATCGCGACGGCGTCCGTCCCGATGCCCGAGAAGAACTCCGCGTAGGAGTCGGCGACGCGGCCGGGCGTGCGGGCGAGTTCGGGGCGGCCGGGGTCGTCCCCGATCGCGAGGAGGAGCTCGCGCACCGCGGCCTCGATGCGTGCGCGGTCCAGTCGTTCGTTCACGTGCTCATCCAACACCGTGCCTGGCCGCAGAACGCGAGCGGTCACCCAACGCGACGTACCCCGGGGTGCCGGACCGGGCCTCCCGTCCGGTGGCGCGCCAGCGCGGCGCGCCGCGCTCCCAGGGTTCTGTAAACTCCTCCGGTGAGCGCCCAGCAGACCGAAACGCCGCCCCGGAACCGCGTCGCATCCGGACTCGACCGCTTCTTCTCGATCACGAGCCGCGGTTCGACCATCCCCCGAGAGATCCGTGGTGGTCTCGTCTCCTTCGTCACGATGGCCTACATCGTGATCCTCAACCCGCTGATCCTCGGCGGGTTCAGCGCCGACCAGGCGGCGAAGGACGTCACCGGCGGCTGGCTCGAGAACGCGCAGGTCGCCGCGGCGACCGGGCTCGTCGCCGGCCTGATGACCATCGCGATGGGCGTCGTCGCGAACCTGCCCTTCGGCATCGCGGCCGGGCTCGGCATCAACTCGTTCCTCGCCGTGAGCGTCGTCAAGCAGGTCACCTGGCCGGAGGCGATGGGGCTCGTCGTCATCAACGGCGTGATCATCGTGATCCTGGCACTGACCGGCATCCGGACGATGATCTTCACGGCCGTGCCCGCACAGCTCAAGGCCGCGATCACCGTCGGCATCGGCCTCTTCATCGCGTTCATCGGCCTCGTCGACTCCGGGTTCGTCCGGTCGTCCGGTCTCGCGTCCCCGCCGCTGCAGCTCGGCGAGGACGGCTCGGTCGGGGCCCTGCCGACGATCGTGTTCCTGATCGGGCTCGTCATCATCGGCACGCTCATGGCCCGACGGGTCAAGGGCGCCCTGCTCATCGGCATCGTCGCGACGACGATCATCGCGATCATCCTGCAGGCGATCTTCCACGTGCCGACCTCGGTCGACTCGAAGACCGGCTGGAACCTCAACGCCCCGGGTCTCCCGTCGGCGCTGTTCGCCGTGCCGGACCTGTCGCTCGTCGGCCACTTCGACCTCGGTGCGTTCAGCCGCATCGGCCCGCTCGCCGCGTCGATGCTCGTCTTCACCCTCGTCTTCACGAACTTCTTCGACGCGATGGGCACGATGACCGGCCTGGCGAAGGCCGCCGGCGTCGCGAAGCCCGACGGCACCTTCCCTCGACTCAAGTCGGCGCTCGTCGTCGAGGGCGTCGGGGCGATCGCCGGCGGCGGCGCGTCGGTGTCGTCGAACACGGTGTTCATCGACTCGGCGTCCGGCATCGGCGAAGGCGCCCGCACCGGGATGGCGTCCGTCGTCACGGGTGTGCTGTTCCTGGCGTCGATGTTCCTCACGCCGCTGACCCAGGTCGTGCCGCTCGAGGTCGCCGCCGCGGGCCTGGTCGTCGTCGGTGCGCTCATGGTCGCGCAGGTCGCGGACATCTCGTGGACGGACTTCGGGTCGGCGCTGCCGGCGTTCCTCACGATCGTCGTGATGCCGCTGACGTACTCGATCGCGAACGGCATCGGCGCGGGCTTCATCAGCTGGGTGCTCATCAAGCTGCTGTCCGGCCGCGGTCGCGAGGTCTCGTGGCTGCTGTACGTCGTCGCGTTCGGCTTCCTGCTCTACTTCGCCCGCGGGCCGCTGGAGGCGCTGCTCGGCGTCGGGTGACGCGGTGGCGCGGCGCGCGGCGCGCGGTGCGCGGTGCGCCGCGGATTCGCACAACCGAAGTCACCCCGAACCACGGATCGCCGTGGTTCGGGGTGACTTCGGTTGTGCGGGGCGCAGGTCGCGTCAGCTCGGCAGGTCCGCCGGCAGCGCCTCGTGGTGGCGTCGACCCTGCGTGCGCCGGTCCTCCTTCATGCCCGCCTCGAACAGGTGCCGCCTGCCGTCGACCAGCTGGTCACGCGCGGCCTTCTCGAGCTCCTTGGCGAGCGCGTAGTAGCCGTCGTCGTAGTCCTCCATGACCTGGAACGTCCACCGCCCCGCGATCACGTTCCGCCCGACCAGCTCGGTGTCGATGCGGTCGGCGAGGTCGGTGTGCCCGGCCTTCCGGAGCTGCTCGACGGCCTCGCCGAGGTTGAGGTCCGCCATCCCGGTCAGCCGGTGGAACCCGTAGAGGAGGCCGCGTGCGTGTTCGATGACCTCGACCGCCGCGGACAGCGTGCCGAGGGCCTCGACGGTCGCCTCGGACACCCCCTCGGGCACCTGGTGGGCGGCGTCGGGTCCCTGGTCGTCGTGCTGCTGATCCGTCATGGCTCTCGTCTACCGGAGCGGTGCTCGTGACGTTCCGAGGTCGGCGTCCCCCGGGTGTTCCCCGGGCTCCGGGCCGCCCACCGCATCCTCGTTGCCCGTCGCCGGATCGTGGCCTACCATTCGAACACACGTTCGAACGAGGAGGACATCGTGGTGATCATCGACACGGCCGCGACCGTCTGGTGGACCGCCGGCGTGCCCGTCCGGCTGGTGTGGTCCGGGCGTCGCTGGCGGGTCACGGACACACCCACACGGCTCACCGTGACCCGGGCGGAACTGCCCACCGCCATCACCCACGCACCCGAGCGGACGGTCGGATGGCGCTTCCAGGCGACGGCCGAAGACGGCGAGACGCTCGTCGTCGACATCGTCCCCGAGGGTGACGGCTGGGGCGTCGCCCGCACGTGGACGTGACCGGCCCGGCGCGCTACGGTCCCGACATGACCAGGTGGATCGCCCTGCTCCGCGGGGTGAACGTGAACGGGATCACGATCCGGAGCGCCGACCTCGCCGCGACCTTCCGCACGCTCGGGTACGCGGACGTCCGGACCGTGCTCGCCTCGGGGAACGTCGTGTTCACAGCCCCGGGCGAGGCGTCGGTCGTCAAGGGGCATGTCGAGCAGGCGCTTCGCGATCGGTTCGGCTACGACGCCTGGGTCGTGCTGCTCCGTCACGACGACCTCGCCGGCATCGTCGAGGGCTTCCCGTTCCCGTCCGGGCCGGACCGGCACGACTACGTCCTCTTCGCTTCGGAGGACGCCGCACTCGACGACCTGCTCGCGGACCTCGCCCTCGACGACACGGTCGAACGGGTCGCACGCGGGGCCGGTGTCGTCTACTGGTCGTGTCCGAAGGGGTCCAGCACGGACACGACGTTCGCCAAGCGGGCGGGCGCGGTCCGGTTCAAGCGGACCACGACCACCCGCAACACGAACACGCTCCGGAAGCTCCTGTGAGCGTCGCGGCGCGCGGTGCCCTGCACCACGTCGAGCTCCGGGTGGCCGACCTCGACCGGGCCGTCGCAGCGTGGGGCTGGTTGCTCGGCGAACTGAGCTACGAGCCGTACCAACGGTGGGACGACGGGCAGAGCTGGATCGCGGGCGGGACGTACGTCGTCATCGAGGCCGCACCCCTCGACGGGGTGCACGACCGGCGCCGTCCGGGGCTGAGCCACCTGGCGTTCCACGCCGGGACGACCGCTGACGTCGAGCGCCTGTGGCGTGCCGCGCCGGCCCACGGGTGGGCGCAGCTGTACGCCGACCGGCACCCGTACGCCGGGGGCCCGGACCACCACGCCGCGTTCCTCGAGGACGGCGAGCGCTGCAAGGTCGAACTGGTGGCGACCACGCGCTGACGACCGCCGACGCGGTACCGCGCGCAGCGCCTCCAGGCCACCGCGCGCAGCCCGGCCGGCGTCCGAGCGGGCCCTACGCGGTCGTCTCGTCCGCCTCGAACTGCCGCTCGAGCGAGATCGTCGGGATCGATGCCGTGATGACCGACCCGTCCGCCCGGAGCGTGCCCTGGATGTCGCTCGTGGTCGGCGCGCGACCGGTCATCCGCGGCCCCTGGTGCGGCAGCGGCACCACCGTCGGCTGGTCGGCGGAGAGGTCCCACTGCTGGTTGTGGACCCAGACCGTGAAGCCCTCGCCGTGCTCGATCGTGAACGTCAGGGTGTCCTGCTCGAGGTCGACCTTCACGCGCGAGCCCCGCACCGTCAACCGGTAGGTGATCCGCTCCCACGACTGCGGCAGCCGCGGGTTGAAGGTCATCCGTCCGCCGTGGTCGCGCATCCCGCCGAACCCGTTGACGAGCGCGCCCCAGATGCCGCCCGTCGAGGCGATGTGCACCCCGTCGGTGGTGTTGCCGTGCAGGTCGGCGAGGTCGACGTAGAGCGCGGTCTGGAAGTACTGCTCCGCGAGCTCGCAGTACCCGACCTCGGCCGCCATGATCGACTGCACGACGGCGGACAGCGTCGAGTCGCCCGTCGTCAGGGCGTCGTAGTAGTCGAAGTCGCGACGCTTCTCGGCCGCGGTGAACTCGTGCCCCTGCAGGAACAGGGCCAGGACGACGTCCGCCTGCTTGAGCACCTGGAACCGGTAGATCACCAGCGGGTGGTAGTGCAGCAGCAGCGGCCGCTTCGACTCCGGCGTGTTCTCGAGGTCCCAGAGCTCCTTGTCGAGGAACTGGGCGTCCTGCGGGTGGATGCCACGGTGCGGGTCGAAGGGGATCTCCATCGACTCGGCCGCGTGCTCCCAGCCGGTGACCTCCTCCGGCCGCAGCCCGGTCCGGCGCACCATCCGGCCGTACTCCTCCGGGTCGTCGGCGGCGAGCTCTCGCGTGGCCTGCACGGCGTACCAGAGGTTCGCCCGCGCCATCACGTTCGTGTAGAGGTTGTCGTCGACGACGGTCGTGTACTCGTCCGGGCCGGTGACGCCGTCGATGTGGAACTTCTTGTCGCCGTTCGACCGCCAGAACCCGAGGTCCTCCCACAGCCGGGCGGTCTCGACCAGGATGTCGATCGCGCCGCGCTTGAGGAATTCGGTGTCGCCCGAGGCCCGCACGTACTGCATGAGCGCATGGGTGATGTCGGCATCGATGTGGTACTGCGCGGTGCCGGCGGCGTAGTAGGCGCTCGACTCCTCGCCGTTGATCGTCCGCCACGGGAAGAGCGCCCCGCGCTGGTTCAGCTCACGAGCACGGGACCGGGCCGCGTCGAGCATGTTGTAGCGGAACCAGAGCGCGTTCCGGGCCACGATCGGTGCCGTGTAGGACAGGAACGGCAGGACGTAGATCTCCATGTCCCAGAAGTAGTGCCCGCCGTACCCGGAGCCGGTGACGCCCTTCGCGGCGATGCCGTGCCCGTCGGTGCGGGCCGTGGCCTGCGCGAGCATGAACAGGTTCCAGCGGACCGCCTGCTGCACGTCCGGCTTGCCGGCCACCTCGACGTCGCTGCGCGCCCAGTAGTCGTCCATCCACGCGCGCTGGGCGGCGAACACCTCGTCGACGGACTCGGCGTGGGCGCGGTCCAGCGTGCGGTCGCAGCGGTCCGCGAGCTCTCGCGCGGGTACGCCGCGCGAGGTGTGGTAGACGATGCTCTTCACGAGCCGGATGGGGACACCGGCCTTCGCCTGCACGCGGTAGACGTGCTTGGCGAGGTCGTCCTCGATCGAGGACGACTCGTCCCACGAGTTCTCGGTCTCCAGGTGGTGCTCGACGCCGACGCAGACGGTCATCCCCGAGCTCGCTGCCTGGTAGCCGAGCAACGACCGTCCGCCGGTGCTCCGCTTGAGCTTCGGCTCGAGCACCCGCTCGGTGAACGCCTCGGCCTTGCGCGGGTCGAAGGCGTTCGCCGCGGCACGCATGCCCGCGTGGTACTCGTCCTGGACGTCCTGCCGGTTCAGGACCTGGCTCGAGAGCAGGATCGAGGCGTCCGCGTCGAGCACGGTCACCTCGTAGTCGATGACCGCCAGGTGCCGGTCGGTGAACGACACCAGGCGCCGCGACCGGATGAGGACGCGCTTGCCGGACGGCGTCGACCACTCGGTCTCCCGGAAGAGGTAGCCGCCGCGGAACTCGAGCCGTCGGGTGTGGCGCAGGATGTCGGCCTCGGCGAGCACGAGCGGCTCGTCGTCGACGTAGAGCCGGATCACCTTCGCGTCGGGAGCGTTGATGATCGTCTGCCCGGTCTTCGCGAACCCGAAGGCGTCCTCGGCGTGGCGGATCGGCCAGGTCTCGTGGAAGCCGTTGACGTACGTGCCGTACTGCACGCCGCCACGGCCTTCGTCGAGGTTGCCGCGCAGGCCCAGGTAGCCGTTGCCGACGGCGAAGTTCGTCTCAGCGACGCCCTGCTCGTCGGGCGCGTACTCGGTCTCGACGAGCGCCCACTCGTCGATCGGGTAGCGGACGCGGTCGAGCGGGTCCGAGGTGATGGGGTTCATGCTGCTCCGTGGGAGGGAGGTGTGGGGATCGGTCGTGAGGCGGACGGGTCGGTCGCCCGACCGCTCAGGTCGTCGGTGCCGGGGTGGAGCGGAGGTCGTCGATCAGGTCGGCGAGGTCGGTCACGACGAGGTCGGCACCGTGCGCTCGGAGCTGTTCGGAGCCGGCGCCGCGATCGACGCCGACGACGAGCCCGAAGCCGCCGTTGCGTCCGGCCTCGACCCCGCTGGTGGCGTCCTCGACCACCACGCACTCGGCGGCCGTGAGACCGAAGCGGCTGGCGGCGTCCAG
>NZ_BACW01000050.1:0-1154 GCF_000333315.1 Curtobacterium sp. B8 | reverse complement strand
CGTTGCGCACCGCGAGGTCGCTGTGCAGGAACAGGTCGGGGTGGTGCCGGACACGGAGCGCTACGTAGTCGGCGGTCCACGGGCCGATCCCCTTCACCGCGAGCAGGCCCTCGCGGAGCTCCTGCAGGGACTGCCCCGCATCCACCACGAGCGATCCGTCGGCGAGCGCCGCGGCGACCCGGAGGATCGTCTGCACCCGGGCCGCAGGACCGCGGAGGACGGACCCGCCGCGCTCGGCGATCGCGTCCACCGTGGGGAAGAGCCGGCCGCCGGGCAGCACCGACTCCGGCGCGGTGGCGCCGAGTGCGGCGACGAGCCGGGTCTGGGCGGTGCGGGCCGCGGCGACCGAGACCTGCTGCCCGATGAGGGTGCGGATGACGACCTCGTGCGGGTCGACCGCCCCGGGCAGCCTGATGCCCGGGACGCGCGCGACCGCGGGTTCGAGCTCGGGCAGGGTCGTCAGCACGGCGTCGACCGCGACGGGGTCGGCGTCGAGGTCGAAGAGTGCGCGGACCCTGGCGACCAGCGTGGGGAGGTCGGACAGGTCCTCGACCCGCACCTGCAGGTCGATCCCGACCGCCCGCCCGGCGGCGGCCGTCGCGCGGAACCAGCCCGCGCCTCCCGGCAGGGAGACCAGCCGTCCGTACGAGGTGACCCGGCCGTCGGCGTCCACGTCCACCTGCTCGGTGCCGGGCAGCGCGTGCAGCGCGTGCCACTCGAGCAGGCCCTGGGCGTCGAAGGGCGCGCGTGCCGGGAGGTGCACGTGCAGGGCGCCGTCGCCGACGGGCCGCAGCGTCCGTCGTGCGCGGAGCTCGGTCGGCGTGACCGCGAAGACCTCGCGCACGGTGTCGTTGAACTGGCGGACGCTCGCGAACCCGGCGGCGAAGGCGACGTCGGCGATGGGCAGGTCCGACGAGGTCAGCAGCGTCCGCGCGGTCTGTGCCCGGTGTGCCCGGCTGAGCGCCTTCGGTCCGGCACCGAGCTCGGTCGTCATGATGCGGTTCAGCTGCCGCTCGGAGTAGCCGACACGGGCGGCGAGACCGGGCACGCCGTCGCGTTCGACGACGCCGTCGAGGACGAGCCGCATCGCGCGGCCGGCGACGTCCTCGCGGAGGTCCTACTCCGGGCTGCCCGGCGTGCCCTCGGGCAGGCAG
>NZ_BACW01000051.1:0-8928 GCF_000333315.1 Curtobacterium sp. B8 | reverse complement strand
CGGACCCCGGTGAGGCCGACCGGATCGGCCCCGCGATCGGCGCGCAGTTGCTCGCGCACGCGGGCGGTCAGGCGACCACCGGCTCCGGGACCGGCATCGCGACCGCCGAGCAGCTCCTCGCGGCGACGCGCGTCGCGCTCGCCGAGGCGACGCCGGTCGCGCCGGCCGACGGCGCGGTCCGACCGCGCTCCGCACCGCGGGTCTGACGCCGATCGACCGACGTGCACCGTGCCTCCAGGCCGGGTCGTGACGGTCCGGACTGGAGGCGCGACGCGCGCGGGCAGCGTCGACTCGCCTCCGTCGGTGGTCGGGGAGTAAACTGGATGCGCACGTACCGCGTGCCCGCGCGTCCCGTCGCATCCAGACGGGACCGGTCCGCCGCTTGGTGGACGCGGGTGCCGGATCCGTGACCGCCCCGAGGGGGCGTCACGTGCGTGTGACGGCGCCGGATCCCGGCGCGGGCCGTCGTACGGTCGCCACGAGGCGGCCGGGGGCACCCGCGTGGAACCGACCGCGGACGCTCCGGAAGCGTGGCGGCGGGGGAGCGGCGGACGACGGGCCACGGTGGCCCGCGATGCGCCGGGCCCACCTGGACCCGGCCGGAGACTTCCGCTGATGGCGGCTCGCCCGTGACGAACGGGCGGAACAGGAGGAGCGTTGGCTCGATCAGGCACCCGGCGTGCAGCCGGCGGGACGCGGACCGCGTCACGCCGTACCAGGCCGCTCGACAACGACGGCGTCATCCCCGTCCTCGCCCGCGCCGTGCGCGAGGTCGAGGCGGCGGCGCAACGCGGACCGCTCAAGGCATCGAACCGGTCCAAGTTCCAGGCGGTCGCCCTGCTGATGCGCGAGGAGCGCGCGCGGGTGAAGGCCGACACGGAGCTCACCGACGCGCAGCGCGCCGAGCAGCTCAAGCGGCTCGACGGCGTCGCGACGATCCTCGCGAAGACCGCGGCCCGTGACACGAGCGTCATCCAGCTCCTGACCGAGGAAGCGTCGGTCAGCGAGGCCACCCGCACGGTGAAGCGCGACATGATGATCGCCGGCGGGATGGAACTGCAGCCCGAGGACCTCGTCATCGCGGCCGAGCCGTCCCCGACGGTCGAGGCCCCGGTCCGGTCGGTCGTCCCGCAGGCGGTCGTGCAGCGGCAGCTCGCGAACCCGTTCCTCGCACCCGACTTCGCCCTCGCGGACCAGCCCGTCGCACACCCGCGTCGCCTGGCGAACTGGGAGCTGTTCGGGCCGCTGTTCAAGTCGTTCGAGTACGGCGCGGGCGGGGGCGCGGCGACGATGCCGCTGCCGGAGCCGTCGACGCTGCACTCGAAGTCCGGCACGACCCTGATGAAGCACCAGGCGGAGCTCGTCGCCGCCGCGGCGCAGGGGCACCGCACGTTCCTGCTCGCCGACGAGCCGGGTCTCGGCAAGACGGCGCAGTCGCTCCTCGCGGCCGAGGCCGCGAACGCCTTCCCGCTGCTCGTCGTGGTCCCGAACGTCGTCAAGACGAACTGGGCACGCGAGGCTGCCCGCTGGGTCCCGAGCCGGACGGCGACCGTGATCCACGGCGACGGCGACGACCTCGACGGGTTCGCCGACATCGTCATCGTGAACTACGAGATCCTCGACCGGCACGCCGGGTGGCTCGGGTCGTTCGGGTTCAAGGGCATGGTCGTCGACGAGGCGCACTTCATCAAGAACAAGGACTCGCAGCGATCGCGGTTCGTGCTGCAGCTCGCCGAGAAGATCCGGCAGCGCACGGCGCACCCGCTGCTCATGGCGCTCACCGGGACCCCGCTGATCAACTCCGTCGAGGACTTCCGCACCATCTGGGAGTACCTCGGCTGGATCGACGACAAGAAGCCGCGTGCGAAGCTCATGAACGAGCTCGAGGAGATCGGGCTCACGCCGGCCGACCCCGGGTTCTTCACGGAGGCGCGCAAGGCCGTGATCGACCTCGGCATCGTCCGGCGCCGCAAGGTCGACGTCGCGGCGGACATCCCCGCCCGTCGCATCGCCGACATCCCGGTGGAGCTCGACGGCGAAGAGGGCCGGTCCATCCGCGACGCCGAGCGGGAGCTCACCGCGAAGCTCGTCCGCCGCTACCACCAGGCGCTCGACGCCCGCACCGGCCAGGACCCGGTCGTCGGCATCGACCACAAGCTCGTCCGTCAGGTCGCGCGGTGGGAGCTCGAGGACCAGGACGCCTCGTCGACCGGGGAGAACGTGTTCTCGATGGTCCGGCGCATCGGCCGCGCCAAGGCACAGCTCGCGGCGGACTACGCGGCGCAGCTGGCGTCGAACGTCGGCAAGGTCGTGTTCTTCGCGAAGCACCTCGACGTGATGGACCAGGCGGAGGAGGTCTTCGCCCGACGCGGCCTGCGGACGGCGACGATCCGCGGCGACCAGACGCCGTCGCAGCGCACCGCCGAGATCGACTCGTTCGTGAACGACCCCGACGTGGCCGTCATCGTCTGCTCGCTCACCGCGGCCGGCGTCGGCCTCAACCTGCAGGTGGCGTCCAACGTCGTCCTCGCGGAGCTGTCGTGGACGAGCGCCGAGCAGACCCAGGCGATCGACCGCGTGCACCGCATCGGCCAGGAGGAGCCCGTCACCGCGTGGCGCATCATCGCGGCGCAGACGATCGACACCAAGATCGCGGACCTCATCGACTCGAAGGCCTCGCTGGCCGCCCGGGCGCTCGACGGCTCGGACGAGGAGATCGTCGACTCGGGCGACATCCAGCTCGACGCGATGGCGGCGCTGCTCACCGAGGCGCTGGAGCGCGGGGCGCGGTAGCGCGGGAGCGCGTGGCGCGTTCTGCGTTCGCACAACCAAAGCCCGCCGGAACCACGGTTGTCCGTGGTTCCGGCGGGCTTTGGTTGTGCGTGGCTCGCCGTGCGGGCGAGCAGCGGTCAGACGCGCGACTGCACCTCGGCGAGAGAGGGGTTCGTCGCCGTGCTGCCGTCCGGGAACACGAGCGTCGGGACGGTCTGGTTGCCGCCGTTGACCTCGGCGACCAGCTCTGCCGTGCCCGGCGTCTGCTCGATGTCGACTTCGCGGAAGGGTACACCGGCCTTCGTCATCTGGTTCTTCAGCCGGGCGCAGTAGCCGCACCAGCTCGTCGTGAACATCGTGACGCCGCCGGCCTCGGGCACGAACGCGTCGCGGGTGATCGTCTCGCTCATGTGCTCAGGGTAACCCCGCTGTCTGGATGGACGACCGCCTTGTCCGACATGGCTTGACGTGCTTGTTCTACATAGGTAGCTTCTGCTCATGGAACCGATCAAGCGCGTGACCGCCCCCACGCTCGACGTCCTCGACGCCCTGCTCGCAGCGGACGGACCGACCTGGGGGCTGCTCGTCATCAAGGCGACCGGACGGCAGGCGGGCACCGTGTACCCGATCCTCGAACGGCTCGAGCAGCTCGACTGGATCCGGTCGAGCTGGGACGACGACGCCGAGCGGTCTGGACCACGACGACGGCTCTACGAGTTCACTGCCGACGGTCTCGTCGCGGCGCGGGATCTCGTTGCCGCGCGGGACCTCGTTGCCGCGCGGGCCGATGCCGCCCGCGCCGCTGCGCGTCCCGCAGCCGGCGCGCGTCCGACCACCCGGCCGGTGGCGTCGTGAACGCGCTCGACCGGGTGCTGGTCGCCGCAGCCGTCGCCATCTCGCCCGCCGCGCACCGCGAGACCCGCCGGGAGCAGTGGGCCGCCGACGTGCAGGGCGCCGCCGAACTCGACCTCTCGCCGACCGCGCTCGCGTTCGGCGCCTTCACCACGGCGCTGTTCCACCGCCGAGCCGACCGTCGCACCACCTGGGGGACCACCATGACCGCTGTACCGCTCGACGTCCGTCCCGAACCACACCGCGTCCGGACCGTTCCCGTGCTCGTGGCGGTGGCGATCGCGTCGCTGCTCGCGTCGGGCGTGTGGTTGCTCTTGCAGCAGAACGCCGGATCCGCCACCCAGCGCGTCGTCGGGATGCTCGCAGGGCAAGCGCTGGTGCACGTCGTTCCCGGTGTCGCCGTGGCGGTGGCGGTCCTCCTCCTGCGGGCGACCGCTCCTCGACGGCGCATCGGGGCGAGCATGGTCCTGGCGGCGACCGTGGTGATGGTCCTCGTGCCCTCCCTCCCGGTCACCGGACCGATCCCGTTCGAGTTCTCCCTGCTCCTGACGCTCGTCCCGCTCGTCGGGTGGTTCGTCGCGACGAGCACCCCGTGGGCGGCGTGGTCGTTCGCCGTCCTCCCGATGGTCCTCGTGTCCGCGGAGCACACCGGAGCGCTGTGGACCCTGCTCCCGGCGCAGTGGAACTCGATCCTGTTCGGCGTGCCGTACCTCGCGCTCATCCTCGCCGGGTTCCTCGGCAGCCGGTTCTCCACCGATCGCTCGCGCCGGTTCGTGGCCCCCGAGGGAGCCCTGGTAGACAAGAGCGTGTGAGTGACACGCACCTCGAGATCGAGCGCACCTACGACCTGCCCGAGGGTGGGGACCTCCCCGACCTGATCGGCGTCGGCGGCATCCTGCAGTCCGACCGGCAGGAACCGTTCGAACTCGATGCGACCTACTGGGACACCGATCGCTACGACCTCGTCGCCGCCCGGGTGACGGTCCGCCGCCGGACCGGGGGGCCGGACGCCGGCTGGCACATCAAGCGCGCGGCCTCGGACACGGTCCGGCACGAGCAGCACTTCCCGTTGACCGACGACGCCGACAGCGTCCCGGACGAGGTCCTCGCGGCGCTCTTCACCGAGCGTCGGGGACGGCGCCTCCGACCGGTCGTCCGGATCACCAC
Organism: Curtobacterium sp. B8; assembly: GCF_000333315.1. Taxonomy (NCBI): domain Bacteria; kingdom Bacillati; phylum Actinomycetota; class Actinomycetes; order Micrococcales; family Microbacteriaceae; genus Curtobacterium; species Curtobacterium sp. B8. The sequence goes on along the minus strand of NZ_BACW01000051.1, from coordinate 4,137 downwards.
CACCCGCACCGTCACGCGCCTCCTCGACGAGGACGGCGACCAGATCGCCGAGCTCGCCGACGACACCGTCCGCGCCCAGCGGCTCGACGACGACGCTCCCGAGACGCCTCGCACCTGGCGCGAGGTCGAGGTCGAGACCGTCGGCGGCGTCGACGAGCAGATCGCCCACGAGCTGTTCGCCGCGCTGGACGGCCGTTTCGCCGCGGTCGGCGCCGGCCCCGCTGCCGTCTCGTCGAAGCTGGCTCGAGGGCTGGCGGGTGCACCGGCACCGCGCCTCCACACCGCAGAGAAGCCGGACAAGGGCACGGCCGCACGCGCGCTCACCAAGCGGCTCCGCAAGCTGCGCACCGCGCTGCTCGACCAGCAGGCCGCGCTCCGCGACCCGGCGACCGCCGCCGCCGCCGACCTGCGCGAGACCGCGTCGACGGCGCTCGGCATCGCCGCCGTCCTCGGGTCGTACCGTCCGGCGTTCGCGCCCACGGACGAGATCGACCGGGCGGCAGCGGCCGCCGACGCGTTCGCGGTCGTCACCGCACGGGCAGCACTGGCGGAGTACCTCGTCGAGCGGCTGCCGCGGGCGTCCACCCCGGCGCAGGACGCCCTCGTCGACGCCATGACCCGTGAGCGCATCCTCGCGTCCACCCGCGAACGCCGGGCCGACGCGGTCCGTGACGTGGTGGCGTTCCTGCACTCCGAGCCGTTCCTCGAGCTGCTCGACGCCCTCGACGACGCCGTGGAACGGCCGCAGCCGACCGCGTGGGCGCTCCGGTCCCCGAAGCACGTCGCGCAGGACGTGTCCGCGGTCGAGAAGCCCCGGATCCGCGACCTCGTGCGCGACGCCGTCGCCGACGAGGACGCCGAGGTCGCGGTCGTCGAGCGGGAAGCCGCGGCACTGGCCGCGACGGAACTCGCGTGGACCGCGACGCTCCGCGCCCGCATGGCGATGGACGTGCTCGGCGACGACGCGTTCCCGCACGCGCTGTGGAAGCGCATCGGCAACGCGGCCGAGGTCCTCACCGAGCGGGTCCGCTCCCTGCACGCACTCGAGCAGCTCCGCGTGAACGCCGGGATCGCCGAGCGCGGCGGCGAGGGGACCTTCGGGTACGGCGTCCTCGCGGGCGACCGGGTACGACTCGCGGAGCAGTCCTACGACGAGGCGGTGCACACGCTCAACCGCGTGTGAGCACCACCGCGTCGGCATCGGCGACGTCGAACCGCTGCCCCGGGTCCCGGAGTCCGGCACGGGAGTGGTTCGTGTGGACGATGATCTGCTCCGCCGTCACGACCACGCTCGTCGCAGACGACGCCCCGGGTGGTGCGCGTCACCGACGAGCCTGACGTCGAAGCCCTCCGCGGCTGCACGACGCCGACCTGCACGGCGATGACGGCGAGGGCGTCGGTCATCCGGCGGCGACGGGCTCGGCGTCCGCAGCGGCAGGGGACACCTCGGCCAGCCCCAGGACGTCGAGGAGCCACGCCAGCTCGAACGCACGCTCCTTCCACGACGCGTACCGACCGCTCACGCCGCCGTGTCCGGCCGCCATCTCGGTCTTCAGCAGCACCGGCGCGCCGACCTCCCGCAGTCGCGCGGTCCACTTCGCGGGTTCGACGTAGAGCACCCGGGTGTCGTTGATGGACGTCACCGCCAGGATCTTCGGGTACTGCACGTCGTCGCGGACGTTCTCGTACGGCGAGTACTCGCTCATGTACCGGTAGACCTCGGGGTCGTGGAGCGGGTCGCCCCACTCGTCCCACTCGATCACCGTCAGGGGGAGGTCCGGGTCGAGGATGCTCGTCAGCGCGTCCACGAACGGCACGGCCGCGAGGATGCCGGCGAACCGTTCCGGCGCCAGGTTCGCGACGGCACCCATGAGGAGTCCACCCGCGCTGCCGCCCTCGGCGACCAACCGGTCCGCGGTGGTGCGACCGGAGTCGATGAGGTGGGCGGCGACCGCGACGAAGTCGGTGAACGTGTTCTTCTTCGTGAGGGTCTTGCCGTCCTCGTACCAGTGCCGACCCATCTCGCCGCCCCCGCGGACGTGCGCGACGGCGAACACGACGCCACGGTCGAGCATGCTGAGCCGCATGACGCTGAAGCCCGGGTCGATCGAGTGCTCGTACGACCCGTAGCCGTACAGGTGCAGCGGTGCCGGCTGGTCGGGGTCGACCGCGTCCCGTCGCCACACCAGCGAGATCGGGACGCGCGTGCCGTCCGCCGCGGTGGCCCAGTCGCGCTCCTGGACGTAGTCGGCCGGGTCGTACCCACCGAGCACGGGCTGCCGCTTGAGAACCGTCACCTCGCCCGTCGCCAGGTCGAGGTCGCTGACCTCGGACGGCGTCACGAACGACGTGAAGCCGATCCGGAGCGTCGGCTGCTCCCACTCGGGGTTGCCGCCGAGACCGGCCGAGAAGAGCGTCTCGTCGAACGGGACCTCGTGGGCATCCCCGTAGCCGTCGTCCTCGATCGGGATGATCGCCACCCGGGGGAGCGCCTCGGACCGGTACTCGAGCGCGAGGTGACCGGCGAACGCGTCGACGGACTCGATGCGGCGCTCCGGGTGGTGGGCGACGACGACACGGCGGTCACGCTCGGACGTCGGGTCGTCCGCGGGCACGTCGACGAGCTCGAAGTTCTCCGCACCGTCGTTGTGCAGCACCAGGAAGCGGTCGCTGCCGCCGACGATGGCGTGCTCGATCTCGTACTCGACACCCTCGCGCCGCGGCCAGACGACCTGGAACTCGCCGGTCGGGTCGGCCGCGTCGAGCACGAGGGCCTCGGACGTGATCTTCGACCCGAGCTCGATGACGATGTACTGCGACGACCGGGTGATGCCGACGCCGACCCAGTAGCGGTCGTCCGGCTCCTCGAACACGAGGACGTCCTCGGACGCCGGCGTCCCGACCGCGTGACGCCAGATGCGGTCGGGCCGCCAGGAGTCGTCGACGGTCGGGTAGAAGACGAAGCGTCCGGAGGGGTCGAACGTGGCACCGGCGCCGGTGTTGGGGATCTCGTCGGCGAGGTCCTGCCCGGTCGTCAGGTCGCGGACGTGCAGCGTGTAGCGCTCGTCGCCGGCGGTGTCAGTGCCGTAGACGAGCCGCGTGCCGTCGTCGGTGATGTCGTAGGAGCCGAGCGAGAAGAAGTCGTGGCCGTCCGCGAGGGCGTTGCTGTCGAGCACGATCTCCTCGCCGGGGAGGGTCGTCCCGCCGTCGGCCGACGCCTCGATCGCCGGGGGCGTCCAGTCGTCCGGACCGCTGATAGGTGCGCGGCAGTGCACGCCGTACTGCGACCCCTCGGCCGTCCGCGTGAAGTACCACCAGTCACCCATCCGGACGGGAACGGAGAGGTCGGTCTCCTGCACGCGGGCCTTGACCTCGCCGAAGATCCGGTCGCGCAGGGGCGCGAGGTGCTCGGTCTGCGCCTCGGTCCAGGCGTTCTCGGCTTCGAGGTACGCGAGCGTCTCCGGCGACTCCTTGTCACGCAGCCACTCGTAGTCGTCGACGAAGTCGATGCCGTGGTGCGACCGGGTGACCGGGCGCTTCGCGGCGGTGGGCGGGGTGGCCTGTTCGTGCTCGCTGCTCACGCCCCCACCCTATGCGCAGGCCCCCATCGGCGCGGGCAGCGGCACCTGCCGGGCACCCACGGCGTCGGTGACCCGCTCGACGAAGGCCTCGAGCTCCGCTGCGACGCCGACGACCCGCCAGACACGGTCGCGCCGTCGGGCGGTGAGGGGCAGGAGCACCCCGACGCCGCACAGTCGCGTGACCGTGGGCTCGATCCCCGCGGGGAGCAGGCGCTCGAGCGTGTCCTCGGAGACGAACGGCTCGTGGCCGAGGACGTGCGCGAGGGCGGCCGGGAGTCCGAGGGTGGCGAGCCACGTGCGGTGCTCGGCGAGCAGGAGCGCGGTCGTCGTCGCTTCGTCACACACGGTGCCGATCGCGATGGCGAGGTCACGGACGAGGTCGTCGACCGAGCCGGACCGGTACGCCTCGAGCAGGCCGAAGTAGCGGTCCCGCTCCGCCGCGAGCACCACCGCGACCGGTGCCGTGACGCGCAGTCCGAGTCCGCGGCGCCGGAGCACGGCCGCGACGAGCGCCCGACCGATCCGACCGTTGCCGTCGGTGAACGGGTGCACCGAC
>NZ_BACW01000052.1:0-4371 GCF_000333315.1 Curtobacterium sp. B8 | reverse complement strand
ACCCGTCCGCGGACACCGACGCCCCCGACCGCCGGAGCACCCACGCGGCGAGCTCGACGAAGCACCCGGCTTCGGACCGGCAGTCCGCGATCACCCGCCGGTCGAAGCGCTCCGACGTCCCCGTGCCGTCACCGGGCGGCTCGACGAGCATCGTCCGGGCGATCCGCAGCCGCTCGCACATCTGCTCGGCCGACCAGTGCGCGATGACCACCCCGACGTACCGCTGCACCGACACCAGGCGGAGCGACTCGAGCGGGGCCAGGGCTTCGCGGACCGGGGTGCGCGAGACCCGGAGGTCCTCGGCGAGCTGCTCGAGCCGGAGCCGTTCGCCCCGCCGGTACACGCCGAGCAGCACGTTCTCGAGCACGATGGCGAACACCGCGTCACGCAGCAGACTGCGTCGCACGGCGAGTTGGTCGGGCCGTCGGGGCCGGCGTCGTTCAGGTCTGCGTTCCACACCGCCAGCGTCACGCACGACGGCCACCGTCCGGGTCGGGACGGTGACCGTCGTGGATCGTCAGCGCGTCGAGCGTCTTGTGGAGGAGTGCCATGCGGGTGAGCGTGGCACGCGCCGCGCACGTGCGCTAAACACTCTGCATCCAGAATGTCACCGCTGTTTCGCGGGCTCCTCCTCGCCCGTGAGGACGGAGAGCGGCTGGGTGATGTCCTCGAGCCCCTTCCGGGCGGAGTCCACCCCGAAGACCAAGGCGATCACGCCGCCGATGATCATCACCGCCGAGCCGAGCAGGTACCCCCAGAACAGCGGTTCACGCGACGAGCCGTCCCCGATGAACGCGCCGTAGATCGCCGGGGCGATCGCACCGAAGATCTGTGCCAGGGCGAAGAAGTAGGAGATCGCCTGCGACCGCAGCTCGAGCGGGAAGATCTCCGACACCGTCAGGTAGGCGCTCGACGCACCCGCCGACGCGAAGAAGAACGAGACGCACCAGAAGACGACCTGCACGGTGGCGCTGATGGCGTCGACGCGGAACAGGAACGCCGACGTCGCGAGCACGAGCCCCGACACGAGGTACGTCAGGAAGATCATCTGCCGACGGCCCCACGTGTCGAAGAACCGACCGAGGATGAGCGGCCCGAGCAGGTTGCCGATCGCGAACGGGAAGAAGTAGACCGACGTCTGCGAGGTCTTCAGCCCGAAGAAGTTCGTGAGCACGAGCGCGTAGCTGAAGAAGATCGCGTTGTAGAGGAACGCCTGCGTGATCATCATCGTCGCGCCGACGAGCGTGCGCTTCGGGTACTGCTTGAACAGCACCTTGACGATGGTGCGGAAACGCACGTTGTCCAACGGCGTCACCGTCATGGCCTTCGACGGGTCGACGTCCGGCAGCCGCTCACCGGTCGAGCGCTCCACGGACGCCTCGATCTCCGAGACCGTTCGCTCGGCTTCCTCCTCCTTGCCGTGGGTCATCATCCAGCGAGGACTCTCCGGGATGTGCCGCCGCAGGAAGATGATCGCGATGCCGAGCACCGGCCCGAGGAAGAACCCGATGCGCCACCCGATGTTCTCCGCGAAGATCGACGGGTCGAGCAGGTAGATGTTGGCGAACGCGCCCAGGGCCGCGCCGCCCCAGTACGTGCCGTTGATCGCGATGTCGACGTGCCCGCGGTACTTCGACGGGATGAGCTCGTCGATCGCGGAGTTGATCGCCGCGTACTCGCCGCCGATGCCGAGACCGGCGACGAACCGGAACGCCGCGAGGAACCAGAAGTCCTGCGCGAGACCGGCGATCCCCGACCCGATGAGGTAGATCGCGAGCGTCAGGATGAACAGCTTCCGGCGCCCGAGCTTGTCGGACAGACGGCCGAAGACGATCGCGCCGACCACCTGCCCCACGAGGTAGATCGTCCCCAGGTTGAGGACCGCCTGCGCTGTCAGGTCGAGGTCCTTCTGGAACCCCGCGTTCGAGACGATCTGGATCTCGAGGCCGTCGAGGACCCACGAGACACCGAGGCCCACGACGACGCTCCAGTGGAACCTGGTCCACGGCAGCCGGTCCATCCGGGCCGGTACGAGACTCTTGACTGTGCTGCTCACGGATGGAGAACCTACGCCGGGAACGCGCAGGTGGTTCGCAGGTGCGGTCCGAGCGGTTCCGACGCGGAGCCGGATCCCCCTACTCGAACCCGGCTCCGGCGCCGAAGTCACAATCATCGCAAGTGCGATGACAACCCACAAGCGGACTGGAGGCTCGGTGCGGCGCCGCCACGCGCCTCTCCCCACCGGCACGGCCGGTCCGCCGCTGGCGCGTCGCCCCGGAACCGGCGGCGTGGGCCCAGACCGTCCCTGGTCACCTCGTCCGTCCACTGGTGTGTGTCGGAGGCGAGGCGTACCGTCGGCGACGTGACCCGACCTGACATCCGTACGGTCGGCGAGCTCCGCGCTTCTGGTCACGTCCAGAAGTCGGTCCGCGCCGAGATCCGCGACAACCTCCTCCAGGCCCTCCGTGAGGGCCGCGACCCGTGGCCCGGCCTGCACGGCTTCGAGACCACCGTGATCCCGCAGCTCGAACGCGCCCTCATCGCCGGGCACGACGTCGTCCTGCTCGGCGAGCGCGGCCAGGGCAAGACCCGACTGCTCCGCACCCTGCAGGGGTTGCTCGACGAGTGGACGCCCGTCATCGCCGGCTCCGAGCTCGGTGAGCACCCGTTCGAACCGATCACGACCGCCAGCGTCCAGCGGGCGGCCGACCTCGGCGACGCGATGCCGATCGAGTGGCGGCACCGCGACGACCGCTACGTCGAGAAGCTCGCGACGCCCGACACGAGCGTCGCGGACCTCATCGGCGACGTCGACCCGATGAAGGTCGCGGAGGGCCGCAGCCTCGGCGACCCCGAGACGATCCACTTCGGCCTGGTCCCGCGCGGACACCGGGGCATCGTCGCGATCAACGAGCTCCCGGACCTCGCCGAGCGCATCCAGGTCGCCATGCTCAACGTGATGGAAGAGCGGGACGTGCAGATCCGCGGCTACGTGCTGCGACTGCCGCTCGACGTCCTCGTCGTGGCGAGTGCGAACCCGGAGGACTACACGAACCGCGGCCGGATCATCACCCCGCTGAAGGACCGCTTCGGCGCCGAGATCCGCACCCACTACCCGATCCAGCTGGCGGACGAGATCGCCGTCATCAAGCAGGAGGCCGCACTCACCGCGGACGTGCCCGACGCCCTCGTCGAGATCCTCGCCCGGTTCACCCGGGCGCTCCGGCAGTCGAGCGCCGTCGACCAACGCAGCGGTGTGAGCGCCCGCTTCGCGATCGCCGGCGCCGAGACCGTGTCCGCGGCGGCCGTGCACCGCGCAGCCCGTCAGGGCGAGGAGCACGCCGTCGCCCGGCCCATCGACCTCGAGACCGCCGTCGACGTCCTCGGCGGCAAGATCGAGTTCGAGAACGGCGAAGAAGACCGTGCGGACGAGGTGCTCGAGCACCTGCTCCGCACGGCGACCGCCGAGACCGTCCGGGAGCGCTTCCGCGGCATCGACTTCGGCGTCCTGGTCGAGGCGCTCGACGGCGGCACGATGGTCACGACGGGCGAGCAGGTCAGCGCCCGCGACTTCCTCGCGGGCCTGCCCCCGATCGGTGAGTCGGACGTGTACGACCAGGTGTGCGAGCGCCTCGGGGCGAACGACGACGGCGAACGGGCCGGGGCGATCGAGCTCGCCCTCGAGGGCCTGTTCCTCGCGCGCAAGATCAGCAAGGAGTCCGGAGGGGGCGAGGCCGTCTATGGCTAGCCGCCAGAACCGGCGCCTCACCCGCGACGCCCGCTACGGAAGGTACGAGGGCGGGCCGGACCCCCTCGCGCCCCCGGTCGACCTGTCCGAGGCGCTCGACGCCATCGGCGAGGACGTCATGGGCGGCACGTCGCCCGAGCGCGCGCTGCGGGAGTTCCTCCGCAGGGGCGGGCGGACGCAGCGCGGGCTCGACGACCTCATGCGCCGCGTGGCCGAGCGCCGGCGCGACCTCACGAGCCGGAACAACCTCGACGGGACGCTGCAGCAGGTCAAGCAGCTCCTCGACGAGGCGGTGCTGGCCGAGCGGGGCGAACTCGCGCGGAACATCGACCTCGAAGACGGTGACCGCGCACTCGCCGAGATGCAGCTCGACAGCCTGCCGCCGTCCCCCGCGGCCGCGGTGCAGGAGCTCGGCGGCTACGACTGGAAGAGCCCGACCGCCCGGCAGAAGTACGAGGAGATCAAGGACCTGCTCGGTCGTGAGGTCCTCGACCAGCGCTTCGCCGGCATGAAGCAGGCGCTCGAGAACGCCACCGACGAGGACCGCGCCGCCGTCTCGGAGATGATGCGCGACCTCAACGAGCTGCTCGAGGCCCACCGCGCGGGGACGGACACGCCGGAGC
>NZ_BACW01000053.1:0-2518 GCF_000333315.1 Curtobacterium sp. B8 | reverse complement strand
ATCGCGTCGTCGCAGGGCCGATCGACTCCCCGGACGACATGGAGCGTGCCGCGGGCTTCCGGGACGCCCTCGTGGAACACGGGGTGGACCCGGCCGACGTGTCGGTCGTGCACGGCGACTTCGGTCGAGCCCGAGCGCGGGAACTCGCGACGGCACTGTTCGCGGGCGAGGTGCCACGCGCCGTCGTCTGCTCGAACGACCAGTCCGCGCTCGGCGTGCTCGACGCCGCGGCCGCGACAGGGATCCGGGTGCCCGAGGACGTCGTGGTCACCGGGTTCGACGGCATCGACGCGGGCCGGTTCTCGTCTCCGAGGCTGACGACCGTCCACCAGCCGATGGGGGAGCTCGGGCGGGCGGCGGTCCGGGCGATCGTCGAGCGGTTGGCGCACCCGGACGGTCCGCCGCGTGCGGTGCGGCTCCCCGTCGAGGTGCTGCTCCGCGAGAGCTGCCCGCCCACCCTCGACGCCTGACCGCGCTCGGGCCCCTGGGCCCCCGCGGCGGCGCCGTGCGAGCTCCGCGCCCGGCACCCCGCGCGCTCCAGCGTGCGAGGTTCCACACACGGTGCGGGGCACGAGTCCTCGCACGCTGCGCGAAACCTCGCACCGTGCGCCCAACGCGGCGACGCCCTCGCACCGTGTGAGCCCCGCACCCCGCGCGCCCGAGCGTGCGAGGTTCCACACACGGTGCGGGGCTCGGGTCCTCGCACGCTGCGCGGATCCTCGCACCGTACGAATCGCGCGGCGACGCCCTCGCACCGTGTGAGCCCCGCCCCGACGCACCGACGACCCCGCACCGTGTCCCGCCCCGTCAAACAACCCGATCGCTTGCGCGCCGAGATGTAAGCGCATACATTGGCCTGGTACCCATCGACACGGAGGTCGACCGAGCAATGACGCTTCCCCCACAGCGCATGCGCGAACCAGCGGGCACCCCCACGCCCGCCGCGCGTCCAGCCCGCCGCACCCGCGCCGCCGGCACCGCCCGTCCCCGCCGACGCGGCCGCCTCCTCGCCGCCCTGGCCGGGGTCGCCGTCGTGGCGCTCGCCGCGAGCGGGTGCAGCATCCAGGTCCGCTCCCAGCCGGACCCGAGCATCGGCAAGGACACGATGCTCATCAACGCCGACCACGGCAACCCGCTGTTCGACCGCAACTTCAACCCGTACATCTCGAACTCGCGCACCGCGAGCAAGTGGATGTACGAGCCGCTCATCGAGGTCAACCCGCTCGACGGCAAGGGCACCCCGTGGCTCGCGAGCAGCTGGACCCAGCCGGACGCCCGCACGATCGACATGACGATCCGGCAGGGCGTCGAGTGGTCGAACGGCGACCCGTTCAGTGCGAAGGACGTCGTCTTCACGTTCGACCTGCTCAAGAAGTTCCCCGCGATGGACATCAAGGGCGCCTGGCAGCACATCGACCGCATCGAGCAGGACGGTGACCACGTCGTCTTCCACCTCAAGAGCGACGACGTGCCGAGCCTCAACATCATCGGCGCGACCTACATCCTCGGCGAGCAGCACTGGGGGAAGGTGGAGGACCCGACCACGTGGCGTGACCCGAACCCCGTCGGCACCGGCCCGTTCGTGCTCGGGAACTACACCGACCAGCAGTACTCGATGGACAAGAACCCGCGGTACTGGCAGGCCGACAAGATCGCGATCAAGCACCTCATCCTCCCGGCCACGAACACGCAGCTCGACACCGTCACCCGCGGCTACGACTGGGCGTACTCGTTCATCTCGGACGTCGAGGGCACCTGGGGTGCGGCCTCGAAGACCAACACGTGGTGGTTCCCGGCCGGCGGGGTGATCGGACTCGTCCCGAACCTCACGAAGGCGCCGTACAACGATGTCAACGTCCGCAAGGGCATCTCGTACGCGCTCGACCGGAAGGAGATCGCCGAGACCGCGACCGAGGGCAACCTGACGGCCGCGGGCCAGACGGGCCTCATCCTGCCCAACCAGGAGCAGTACCTCGACCCGTCGATCCCGGACGAGGGCATGATCACGCAGGACACGAAGCGGTCCCTGCAGGAGTTCGCGAAGTCCGGGTACACCCAGCAGGGCGGCAAGCTCGTCAAGGACGGCAAGCAGCTGACCATCACGATCATGACCGCGAACGGCTACTCCGACTGGCTCCGTGCGGCACAGCAGGTCCAGCGGAACCTGACCGCGATCGGCATCAAGGTCTCCCTCCAGGCACCGCAGCCAGCCGGCTACCAGGCCAACCTCAACAACGGCAAGTTCGACATGGCCATGGGCGGCATGGGCAACGGCGACGTCTACCAGGCCTTCAACTCGCTGCTCTCGAGCGACTTCTACCAGCCTGTCGGCAAGTCGACGGTGAACAACTACGAGCGCTACAAGAACGCCGACACCCAGGCGCTGCTCGACGAGTACAAGGCGACGACCGACGAGGCGAAGCAGCGGGAGATCCTGCACCAGCTGCAGAACATCGTGTACGACGACTTTCCCGTGATCGGCATGTACTACGGGCGGCCTCTGGGGGCTTGTTCAACA
>NZ_BACW01000054.1:0-1259 GCF_000333315.1 Curtobacterium sp. B8 | reverse complement strand
CGCCTCCCGTCCGTTGTGGGCACGATCCGACCGCCCAGAGCGAACACACGCGAAGTGGTGCGTTGCACCCGATAAGTTCGACATCAAGCGACAACTGAACGGGAGCTTTTCCATGGCCGAAGCGACACTGAACCCCAGTGTTTTTGACCGCCTTCTGAGAGACCGGATCGTGTGGCTCGGCTCCGAGGTCCGCGACGACAACTCGAACGAGATCGCAGCGAAGCTGCTGATGCTCGCGGCCGAGGACCCTGAGAAGGACATCTACCTCTACATCAACTCGCCCGGTGGCTCGATCACCGCCGGCATGGCGATCTACGACACGATGCAGTTCGTGCCGAACGACATCGTCACGGTGGGCATCGGCCTCGCGGCCTCGATGGGCCAGTTCCTGCTCTCGTCGGGCACCCCGGGCAAGCGCTACATCACCCCGAACGCGCGTGTGCTGCTGCACCAGCCGTCCGGTGGCTTCGGCGGCACCGCTGCCGACATCCAGACGCAGGCGAAGGTCATCCTCGACATGAAGCAGCGGATGGCCGAGCTCACGGCGGAGCAGACCGGCAAGTCGATCGAGCAGATCCTCAAGGACAACGACCGCGACAACTGGTTCACGGCGCAGGAGGCCCTCGAGTACGGCTTCGTGGACCACCTCCGTGCGTCCTCGAGCGAGGTCGTCGGCGGCGGTGGCACCGTCGCGGACGGCGAGACGCCGACCCCGGCCGCCGAGCCCGAGTCCAACTGACCACCACCGAAGAAAAGGAAACGAGAATGCATCTCCCCATGCTCGGTGGCGCGCAGAACGTCCCGGCTCCGTCCGACCGCTACATCCTCCCGAGCTTCGAGGAGCGCACGGCCTACGGCTACAAGCGGCAGGACCCGTACGCGAAGCTCTTCGAGGACCGCATCGTGTTCCTCGGCGTCCAGGTCGACGACGCGTCGGCTGACGACGTGATGGCGCAGCTGCTGGTGCTCGAGTCGATGGACCCGGACCGCGACATCGTCATGTACATCAACTCGCCCGGTGGCTCGTTCACCGCGATGACGGCGATCTACGACACGATGCAGTACATCCGTCCGCAGATCCAGACGGTCTGCCTCGGGCAGGCTGCGTCGGCCGCGTCGGTGCTCCTCGCTGCCGGTACCCCCGGCAAGCGTCTGGCGCTCCCGAACGCCCGCGTGCTCATCCACCAGCCCGCGGTCCAGCAGGGTGGCGGCCAGGCGTCCGACATCGAGATCCAGGCGGCGGAGATCCTCCGCATGCG
>NZ_BACW01000055.1:0-3481 GCF_000333315.1 Curtobacterium sp. B8 | reverse complement strand
CAGCAGCATTTGGATGCTCGACAAGCCCTGCGCCACGGTGTCGTGGATCTCCCGGGCGAGCCGTGCGCGCTCGGCGAGGACGCCCTGCTCCCGTTCGGTCGCGGCGAGTCGGTCACGGGTGGCGAGCAGCTCGGCGACCAGCTCCTCGCGTTCCGCGGCCTCGCGGGCGAGCGCACGGTAGCCGAGCCCGATGAGGAGGGCGACACCCGCTCCGACGACCGGTCCGACCACGCCACCGACGGTGAAGCCGCCGTGCACCCCGATCGCCGAGATCGCCACGGCGGTGGCCACGACGACGGCGACGGGTCCCACCACGCGCGGGAGGACGTGCAGGTAGAGGAAGAACAACGGGAAGACGAGGTAGGCGGCTTCCGGCACGAGGACGAGGAGCGCCGTCCACAGCACTGTCAGCCCGACCAGCCAGAGCACTCCGGCTCGCGACCGGCGACCCTCGGCGGCACGGGCGATGCGAGCGCCGAGCAGGTACACCGCGCCGAACGCCGCCGCGAGCACGAGCGACGGCAGGGCCCAGGGGCCGCCGACGACCGCGACCCGCACGACGACGAGCGCGAGCAGTGTGGCGAACAGCACGTGCAGGCCGGTGCGGAGACCGACGAAGACCGGAGTGAGCGTGCTGTGGACCATGTGTCCGCCAGCCTACGGACGCCGTTGTCCCGACGGATCAACCGAAAGGTGGAGCGCAGGACCGACCCGACCGCTGATGACGGACCGCGTGGGCCCGGTGAGGCTGGACGGCGTGGTCGCGGACGGTCCGTGACCGCAGGAAGGACCACCGTGTTCGTCGCCTGGCGCGATCTCCGGTTCGCCCGCGGACGCTTCGTGCTCATCGGCTCCGTCGTGGCGCTCATCACCCTGCTCGTCGGGTTTCTCGCCGGACTCACCGGCGGACTCGCAGCGCAGAACGTCTCCGCCGTGCTCGCCCTGCCGGGCGACCGGCTCGTCCTGCAGCAACCGTCCGACGGACAGCCGTCGTTCTCGGAGTCGCGCATCGGCCGGGAGGCCCTGGTCGGGTGGCGAGCGTCGACCGGCGTCGACGAGGTGGTGCCGGTGGGCATCGTCCAGGGTCGTGCCGCGCGGGCCGCGGCCGGCGCGACGTCCGGTTCCGGTGCCGGATCGGCCGGTTCCGGTGCCGGATCGGCCGGTTCCGGTGTCGGGTCGGCCGGTTCCGCCGCCGGATCGGCCGGTTCCGCCGCCGGGTCGGCCGGGTCGGCCGGCGACGGCACCGCCGTGGGCGTCGCGCTCTTCGGCCTGCCGGCGTCCGCGGGTCGTGACGGTGTCGCAGCGCTCGCACCCCGCTCGGTCGACGAGGTCGGTCTGTCCGCCGGGGCCGCGCACGACCTCGGTGTCCGTGCCGGCGACCGCGTCACGATCGCGGGGACGACCTTCCGGGTCGCGATCGTCGGCGGCGATGCCTGGTACAGCCACACCCCCGTCGTCGCGATGACGCCGGACGCGTGGTCCGCGGCCGATCGCCGCCTCGGCGGGGACGGCGACCCCACCCTGCTCGCCGTCAGCGGTCACCCCGACTGGGCGGCCGTCTCCGCCCGGACCGACACGTCAGCAGCGACACCGTTGGCCTCGCTGACCGCACTCGAGACCTTCAAGTCGGAGGTCGGGTCGCTCGGGCTCATGATCGCGATGCTGTTCGGGGTCTCCGCACTCGTCGTCGGTGCGTTCTTCACGGTGTGGACGATGCAGCGCTCCGGGGACGTCGCCGTGCTCAAGGCCCTCGGTGCGAGCACGCCGTCACTCGTCCGCGACGCCCTCGGGCAGGCGCTCGTCGTGCTCGTCGTCGGCATCGGGGTCGGCACAGCCGTCGTCGTCGGGCTCGGGACGCTCGCCGGCGGCGCCCTGCCCTTCCTCCTCAGCCCGCTCACCACGCTCGTCCCCGGGGTGGTGATGGCGCTCCTCGGTCTCGCCGGTGCTGCCGTCGCCCTCCGCACCGTCACCGCAGCCGACCCCCTCACCGCACTCGGGAGCAACCGATGATCACCCTCGACGACGTCACCCTGACCTTCCCCGACGGCGACCGCCGCGTCACCGCCGTCGACCACGTGTCGCTCACCGCACCCGCAGGCGTGGTGACGGGCATCACCGGGCCGTCCGGCTCGGGCAAGTCCTCGCTGCTGGCGGTCGCCGCCACGCTCATCCGGCCGGACTCCGGGCGGGTGCTCGTCAGCGGGGCCGACGGCTCGGGGGTGGACGCCGCCCGCCTGTCCCGCCGCGAGGCCGCCGGACTCCGACGGGATCAGATCGGCATCGTGTTCCAGCAGTCGAACCTCCTGCACTCGCTCACCGCCACCGAGCAGCTGCTCGTGATGGGCCACCTCGGCGGGGGTCGGCGCCGGGTCGACCGGGGCCGGGTCTTCGATCTGCTCGACGCCGTCGGACTGTCGGAGCACGCCGACAAGCGACCGGCGCAGCTGTCCGGCGGACAGCGGCAGCGGGTCGCGATCGCCCGGGCACTCGTCAACGAGCCGGACGTGCTGCTGGTGGACGAGCCGACGAGCGCACTCGACCAGGAGCGGGGCGGGGCCGTCATGGACCTCATCGCGCAGCTGACGCACGAGCGCGGGACCGCGACCCTGCTCGTCACGCACGACCTCGTGCACCGGCACACGCTCGACCGACTCGTCACGGTGCTCGACGGGCAGCTCGTCCCGGAGGCCGCCGACGCCGCCGTGCACGCAGCCTAGGATCGGGGCATGGCGACCGTCCTCCTCGTCCGGCACGGACGCACCACCGCGAACGCGACCGGACTGCTCGCCGGGCGCACGGCCGGGGTCCGGCTCGACGACGTCGGGCGGCGGCAGGCCCAGCGGACCGCCGAGCGCATCGCAGCGGTCCCGCTCGCGGCCCTCGTCACGAGCCCGCTCGAACGATGCCGTCAGACGTCCCGAGCGATCGCCGACGCCCAGCGCGCCGCGCACGGGTCCGTCCCGGAGACCGTCGTCGAGCGCGCGATCACCGAGGCCGACTACGGGGAGTGGCAGGGCCGCGCGCTCGCCGACCTGGCGAAGGAGCCGCTGTGGCGCACCGTCCAGGCGAACCCGAGCGCGGTGGTGTTCCCGGGCGGCGAGTCGATGCGGACCATGCAGTCCCGCGCGGTGACGGCCGTGCGGCGGCTCGACGCCGAGGTCGAGCGGCAGCACGGGCCCGGCGCGGTGTGGGTCGCGGTGAGCCACGGCGACATCGTGAAGTCCGTGCTCGCCGACGCGTTCGGCATGCACCTCGACCTGTTCCAACGGATCGCGGTCGGCCCGGCCTCGGTGTCGATCGTCCGTTACGGCGAGCACCGACCCGAGGTCGTGGCGACGAACACCGAGTCGGGGGACCTGTCGTGGCTCGCCGCAGCTCCCGCACCGAGCGGCGACGCCGCGGTCGGCGGGGGCGCCGGACACGCGTCGACGGACGATCGGCCGAACACCGCGCGACCCTGAACGGTCGGAGCCCGGCGCTC
>NZ_BACW01000056.1:0-5349 GCF_000333315.1 Curtobacterium sp. B8 | reverse complement strand
TAGCGGCTGGCGTTCGCGAGCAGGTTCACGACGACGCGCTGGAGCAGCACGGGTTCGGCGAGGACGGGCGGCAGGTCGGCGGGCAGGTCGAGGTCGACGTCCTCGGGGCCGAGTTCGAGCTCGTCGAGTGCCGGTGCGACGACCGTCTCCAGTGCGGTCGGGACCGGGCGCGCGGCGAGCACCCCCGCCTGCACGCGACTGACGTCGAGCAGGTCGGCCAACAGCACCGCCAGGTGGCCGAGGCTCTCGTCGGCGGTGGCGAGCAGTGCCTCCCGGTCGGGCTCGGAGAGCGTGATGTCGCCGGCGCGGAGGGTCTGCACGGCCGCGGAGGCCGCCGCGATCGGCCGCCGCACGTCGTGGCCGACGGCCGCGAGGATCGCGCTGCGGACGCGGTCCGCCGCGGCGATCCGCTCCGCGTCGACGGCGGTGCGGGTGAGTTCGCGGTGCTCCACGGCGGCGTCGAGCTGCTGCTCGACGACGCGCAGCAGGCGGCGCTGGGTCGGGTCGTCGGGTGCGCCAGCGAACTCGAGCACGGCACCGGACGGGAGGGTCGTGGCCGCGTCCGGCGCGTCGCCGAACGTCCCCGACGTGGCCGGGACGTCGTCGCCCTGCCGGATCCGGACGCCCGCGAAGCCGAACGCCTCGCGCGTCCGGTCGAGCAGCGCCTGGAGCGCGTCGTCGCCGCGGAGGACACTCCCGGCGATGCCGACGAGCAGGCCCGACTCGGCGGCGGCACGGCGTGCCGCACGGGAGCGCCGCGCCGACCGGTCCACCACGAAGCTGACGAGCACGGCGCTCACGACGTACATGACGAGCGCCACGAGGTGCCACGGCTGCTGGACGGTGACCATGTAGAGGGGTTGCACGAAGAAGAAGTCGAGGCTCAGACCGGAGAGGACGGCGGCGAACACGGCGGGCCACATGCCGCCGACGAGCGCCACGACGAGCACGAGCAGCTGGTACGCGAGCACGTCGACCGTGATGGCGTCCGGGTCCTTGCCGAGCGACAGCAGCCAGGTGAGCAGCGGGCCGGCCACGAGCGACAGTACGAACGCGGCGACGATGCGGCCGCGGGACAGGCTGCCCCCGAGCCGCGGCAGGGCGAACCCGCCGCCGGCCCGCTCGTGCGTGACGACGTGCACGTCGATGTCGCCCGACTCGCGGATCACCGTGTTGCCGATGCCCGGACCCGTGATCGCAGCGGCCACACGGCTGCGACGGCTGACGCCGATGACGATCTGGGTGGCGTCGATCGACTTCGCGAAGCGCACGAGGGTCGTCGGCACGTCGTCGCCCACGACCTGGTGGTACGTCCCGCCGAGCTGTTCGAGCAGGGTCCGCTGCTTGCCGAGTGCACCCGGGTGCCGCTCGCGGAGGCCGTCGTTCGTCGTCACGTGGACGGCCGCCAGCTCGCCGCCGGCGCTGCGGGCGGCGATGCGTGCGCCGCGACGGAGCAGCGTCTCGCCCTCGGGGCCGCCGGTGAGGGCGACGAGGACCCGTTCCCGTGCCTCCCAACGGTGGTCGATGCCGTGCTCGGCGCGGTAGGCGCGGAGCGCGTCGTCGACCTCGTCCGCGAGCCACAGCAGCGCGATCTCCCGGAGGGCGGTCAGGTTGCCGAGGCGGAAGTAGTTCGAGAGTGCCGCGTCGATCCGCGCCGCCGGGTACACGAGGCCGTCGGAGAGCCGGTCGCGGAGGGCCGCCGGGGACAGGTCGACGACCTCGATCTGGTCGGCGGCGCGCACGACGGCGTCCGGGACGGTCTCCCGCTGCACGGTGCCGGTGATCTCGCGGACGACGTCGCCGAGGGACTGCATGTGCTGGACGTTCACGGTGCTGACGACGGAGATCCCGGCGGCGAGCAGTTCCTCGACGTCCTGCCACCGCTTCTCGTGGCGCCCGTCGGGAGCGTTCGTGTGGGCGAGCTCGTCGACGAGGGCGACGTCGGGCCGGCGGGCGAGGACGGCGTCGAGGTCCATGTCGTCGAGCTGCACCCCGCGGTGCTCGACGACGCGGCGGGGCACGACCTCGAGACCGTCGACGAGGGCGGCGGTGGCGGCGCGCTCGTGGGTCTCGACGACTGCGACCACGACGTCCCGGCCCTCGGCGGCCATCCGGTGCCCCTCTTCGAGCATCGTGTAGGTCTTGCCCACGCCGGGTGCCGCGCCGAGCAGGACCCGCAGCTTGCCTCGCTTCACGTGCTCATCCTCTCGCGTCGGTCGTCGCGGTGGTGGTGGACGGGGCGGCGCCGATGCTCCTCGCACCACCGAAGTCGGTTCGCGCCACGGTTCGGCGCGGTTGGAGGTGACTTCGGTTGTGCGGAAGCGATCGGCACCACCGTCAGGAGGCCTTCGCCAGCGCGAGGTTCAGCTCGAGGACGTTCACCA
The DNA here is from genome assembly GCF_000333315.1 of Curtobacterium sp. B8. Taxonomy (NCBI): domain Bacteria; kingdom Bacillati; phylum Actinomycetota; class Actinomycetes; order Micrococcales; family Microbacteriaceae; genus Curtobacterium; species Curtobacterium sp. B8. The sequence continues at coordinate 2,965 of NZ_BACW01000056.1, read as the reverse complement.
CGGGCTCGCCGAGGAACCCGAGCTGGCGGGCCTCGGTGTGCTCGTCGACGAGCGTCCGGACGGCCGACTCGGACATCCCTCGAGCCGACGCGACGCGGGACACCTGCTGGAGCGCGTACTCCGGGCTGATGTCCGGGTCGAGGCCGGAGCCCGAGGCGGTGACGGCGTCGGCGGGGACCTGGCTGGCGGGCACCCCGTCGGCCTTCGCGATCGCCTGCTGGCGCTCCCGGATGGCCTTCACCAGGTCGGGGTTGTTCGGGCCGAGGTTCGAGCCACTGGACGCGTTCGCGTCGTAGCCCTTCTCCCCCGCGGCGCTCGGCCGGGACTGGAACCAGCGGGCAGCGGACGACCCGTCGAAGGACTGCCCGATCAGGGACGACCCGACGACCTTCCCCGACGAGTCGGTGACCATCGAGCCGTTGGCCTGGTCGTGGAAGGCGGCTTGCCCGACGCCCCAGACGGCGAGGGGGTAGGCGATGCCGAGCACCACGGTGCTGAGGAGGGTGAGGCGGATGGCCACACCCGTCGAACGGAAGGTGGAACGTGCTGATGCCATGACTAGAACCCCGGGATGAGACCGACCACGAGGTCGATCAGCTTGATGCCGATGAAGGGGACGACCACGCCGCCGACGCCGTAGAGGAGCAGGTTGCGGCCGAGGATCGACGATGCCGACGCTGCGCGGTACTTGACGCCGCGCAGCGACAGCGGGATGAGCGCCACGATGACGAGCGCGTTGAAGACGACGGCGGACAGGATCGCGGACGACGGGCTGTGCAGCCCCATCACGTTGAGCGCCGCGAGCCCCGGGAACGCAAGCTGGAACATGGCCGGGATGATCGCGAAGTACTTCGCGACGTCGTTGGCGATCGAGAACGTGGTGAGCGCGCCGCGGGTGATGAGCAGCTGCTTGCCGATCCGGACGACGTCGATGAGCTTGGTCGGGTCGGAGTCGAGGTCGACCATGTTGCCCGCCTCCTTCGCCGCAGTGGTGCCGGTGTTCATCGCGACGCCGACGTCCGCCTGGGCCAGGGCCGGGGCGTCGTTCGTACCGTCACCGGTCATCGCGACGAGGTTGCCGCCCTCCTGCTCCTTGCGGATGAGGGCGAGCTTGTCCTCCGGGGTGGCCTCGGCGAGGAAGTCGTCGACGCCGGCCTCGGCCGCGATGGCCTTCGCGGTGCGCGGGTTGTCGCCCGTGATCATCACCGTCCGGATGCCCATCTCCCGCAGCTGCGCGAAGCGTGCGGACATCCCGTCCTTCACGACGTCCTTGAGGTGCACGACACCCAGCAGGTCGACGGCACCGCCGGGCGCGCGACGGGCGACGACGAGCGGGGTGCCGCCCTGGTCGGAGACCTCGGCCACGGTGGCGTCGATCGCGGCGGTGACGGCCGGGTCGGCTGCCCCGGCCCACGCGAGCACCGCGGCCGCGGCACCCTTCCGGACCTCGGTCCCGTCGGTGAGGTCGAGCCCGGACATGCGGGTCTGTGCGGTGAACGGCACCTCGACCGCTCCGACGGGCAGCCCGGCGCCGATCCCGGCCTCGGCGGCCAGGTCGACGATGGAGCGGCCCTCGGGGGTGCTGTCGGCGGCGCTCGACAGCGCGGCGGCCTCCATCAGCTCGGCTTCGGTCACGCCCGGCACCGGCACGACACGGGACGCCCGACGGTTGCCGTACGTGATCGTGCCGGTCTTGTCGAGCAGCAGGGTGGTGATGTCGCCCGCCGCCTCGACCGCTCGACCGGACATCGCGAGGACGTTGTGCTGCACGAGGCGGTCCATGCCGGCGATGCCGATCGCGGAGAGGAGCGCACCGATCGTGGTCGGGATGAGGCAGACGAGCAGGGCGATGAGCACCGGGATGCTCACGGTCGCACCGACGAGGCCCGCGATGGGCTGCATGGTGAGGCAGACGATCACGAACACGATCGACAGCGAGGCGAGCAGGATGTTCAGCGCGATCTCGTTCGGCGTCTTCTGGCGGGCGGCGCCCTCGACGAGCCGGATCATCCGGTCGATGAAGGTCTCGCCCGGGGTCGACGTGATGCGCACGACGATCCGGTCGGACAGCACCCGCGTGCCGCCCGTGACGGCGCTGCGGTCGCCGCCGGACTCCCGGATGACCGGCGCGGACTCGCCCGTCACCGCGGACTCGTCGACGGACGCGATGCCGTCCACGACGTCCCCGTCGCCGGGGATCACCTCACCGGCCACGACCACGACGACGTCGCCCTTGGCGAGGTCCACCGACGCGACCTCCTCGGTCTCGTTGCCGGTGGCCGCCGGGTCGGACTGGTCGTAGCGGAGCACCCGGCGGGCGCTCGTGGTCGACCGCGTCTTGCGCAGGGTGTCGGCCTGCGCCTTGCCGCGGCCTTCGGCCACGGACTCGGCGAGGTTCGCGAAGACGACGGTCAGCCACAGCCAGACGGCGATCGCGATGGTGAAGGCGGACGGCTCGACGAACAGCGAGACGGTGGTCAGGGCAGCGCCGACCTCCACGATGAACATGACGGGGTTGCGCCACATGAGGCGCGGATCGAGCTTGCGGAGGGCGCCCGGGAGGCCCGCCGCCAGTTGGCGGGGCCCGAAGGCGGACGAGGTCGCCTGCCTGGAGGCGGTGGTCGCCTCCGGAGCGGAGGTCGCGGTGGTCATGGTGGTGTCCTTGGACGTCGACGGCGCGTTCATCGTGCGAGCGCTTCTGCGAGGGGTCCCAGTGCGAGGACCGGGAAGTAGGTGAGGGCGGTGACGATCACCGCGACGCCACCGAGGAGGCCGATGAACAGCGGCCGGTGGGTCGGGAGCGTGCCCGAGGTCGCGGGCACCTTGTCCTGCTGGGCGAGCGACCCGGCGAGCGCCAGGACGAGGACCATCGGGACGAAGCGTCCGAGGAGCATCACGACGCCGAGCGACGAGTTCATCCAGGTGGTGTTCGCGGTGAGGCCGCCGAACGCCGAGCCGTGTGTCG
>NZ_BACW01000057.1:0-2204 GCF_000333315.1 Curtobacterium sp. B8 | reverse complement strand
CTTGACGAAGCAGTAGACCCACAGCGCCAGGAACACCGCGCCCACCGCGAACATGAACGGCTCGATGAATCCGGTGGCGAGGATGGCCGCCTGCAGCAGCCACCCGAACCATACACCGGCGCGCTTGCCGGTCAGCCGCGAGGCCAGCGCCAGCACGACGATCGCGCCGACGCCCCCGCCGAACGCGACGGCCGGGGGCAGCGTCTGCTTCCCGAACGTCACGAGCATCGGGAAGAAGAACATCACGGCCTCGAGCCCGAGGGTGATCGCGAGGAGGCTCTCGCGGGCACCGCGGTCACGTCGCGGCGTCCGCTGGCGGGGCGCGCGTGTCGGCCGTCCCGACCGCTCCGGCCTGGAGGCACGGCTCGGCTCCGTCACTTCGTCCCGCCTTCCGCGTGCACCAGGTCCATGACCGCGCCCACCATCACGATGGAGCCGGCGACGAGCACCATCGCGTCCTCGGCATCCGCCTCGTCCGCGAGGTCCCGCGCTTCCTGCAGGGCCTGGTCGAGGGCGGGTTCGACGACGACCCGGTCCGGTCCGACCTCGTCGACGACGATCCGCGCGAAGGCGTCGGCGTCGAGCGCCCGCTCCCCCGGAGGCTGCGTCACGACGAACGTCTGCACGGTGTCCTTGAGCGCGCGCACGAAGCCCCGGGCGTCCTTGTCGCCGAGGATCCCGACGACGCCGACGACGTGCTCGGACGGGAACGCCACCGGGAGCGCCTCGGCGAGTGCCCGGGCACCGTGCGGGTTGTGCGCGGCGTCCACGACGACCACGGGGTCCTGGGCGATCGGCTGGAGGCGACCGGGGCTCGTCGCCGCGGCCAGGCCCTCGGAGAGCACGTCCTCGTCGAGCGCCTGCGAGCCCCGACCGAGGAACGACTCGACCGCGGCGATCGCGACGGCTGCGTTGTGGGCCTGGTGCGCGCCGAACAGCGGCACGAACAGGTCGTCGTAGGTGCCGGCGAGGCCCTGCACGCTGACGAGCTGGCCGCCGACCGCCGGTGTGTCGCTCGTCACGCGGAAGCCGGTGCCCTCGACCGACAGCGTCGACTCGGTGAGCTCGGCGGCTCGCTCGAGTTCGGCGAGTGCGTCCGGCGTCTGCGCGCTCGAGACCACGGCCGAGGACGGCTTGATGATGCCGGACTTGGTGCGCGCGATCTCGGCGACGGTGTTGCCGAGCTGCTTCGCGTGGTCCATGGCGATCGGGGTGAAGACCGCGACCTGGCTCTGCACGACGTTGGTGGAGTCCCACTCGCCGCCCATGCCGACCTCGATCACGGCGACGTCCACGGGCGCCTCGGCGAAGCAGGCGAGCGCGAGCACCGTGAGCGCCTCGAAGAACGTCAGCGGCAGTTCGCCCTTCGCCGAGAGCTCCTGGTCGGTCATCTCGAGGATCGGGGCGATGTCGTCCCAGTTCTCGACGAACCGGTCGGCGGCGATGGGCTCCCCGTCGATCACGATGCGCTCCCGGATCGACACCAGGTGCGGGCTCGTCATGAGCCCGGTGCGGAGGCCGTGGGCGCGCACGATGCTCTCGGTCATCCGCGCGGTCGAGGTCTTGCCGTTCGTGCCGGTGACGTGGATGACCGGGTAGGACAGGTGCGGGTCGCCGAGGAGCTCGACGGCGCGCCGCGTGGCGCTCAGCCGGTGCTCGGGCGACTGCTCGCCGATCCGGGCGTAGAGGGCGGCCTGCACGCGCCGGACCTCGTCGTCGTCGCCGTCGGCGGGCGAGGGGTCGACGGGGGCCGGTGCGGCCGGGCCCGCGGGGATCTCGATGCCGTCGGCGTCGAGCCGTCCGTCATCGTGCTGGTCGTCGTCGTGCTGCGTGTTCTCGTCGCTCATGCGCGTGCCACCTCCACGGACACCTTCGCTGCCTCGCCGACGTCGGTCGTGGTCGCGTCCGTCGCGAGCGGGACGACCTCGACCGCCGTCGCGAGGGTCTCCCCCGCGATGAGGTCGCGGTGCGCCCGGACCGCGTCGGCGGCGTCGTCGGACACCCCCAGCGTCAGGACGATCCGGTCGCTGACGTCGAGGTCGGCGTCGCGGCGCGCCTGCTGCACGGCACGGACGACGTCACGCGCCAGGCCCTCGGCTTCGAGCTCGGCCGTCGTCACCGTGTCGAGCACGACGAAGCCGCCGCCGTCGAGGAACGCCACGGCCACGGAGTCGTCCGCCACCGTGAGGTCGAGCGAGACTCGC
>NZ_BACW01000058.1:0-3773 GCF_000333315.1 Curtobacterium sp. B8 | reverse complement strand
CGCGTGAAGGACGTCATCAACCGCGGCGGTGAGAAGATCCCGGTCGTGGAGATCGAGAACCTGCTCTACCAGCACCCCTCGGTCACGGACGTCGCCATCGTGGCCATGCCCGACGAGCGGCTCGGTGAGCGCGCCTGCGCCTTCGTCGTCCCCGCGGCGGGGGAGCGGCTCTCGTTCCGGGCGATGCAGCAGTACCTCGACGCCGCCGGCGTGAGCAAGTACTACTGGCCGGAGCGCCTCGAGGACATCGACGAGCTCCCGCGGAACGCCGTCGGGAAGGTCCAGAAGAACGTCCTGCGGGACCGGGCTGCGGCACTCGTCGCGAGCGGCGCGGCGACCACCACGAAGGAGAACTGAACGATGACGATCGTCGACGACACGACGAGCACGGCCTTCGACGAGGCCGCCTTCCAGCAGCTCAAGGCCGAGGTGACCGGATGGGTCCGCGGCCGCGGCGAGGAGTGGGCGGAGGAGATCGAGCACACCGGCCAGGTCGCCCCCGAGCTCTTCCAGGAGCTCAAGGAGCGGGGCTGGCTCAGCCTCGCCGCCCCGGCCGAGCTCGGCGGACGGGGCATCCCGTTCTCGCGCTACCTCGAGGTCATGGAGATCGTCTCCCGCTCGCACGCCTCGATCCGGATGCTCGTGCACGTCATCAACGGCACCTGGCGTGCGATGGCGCCGTACGCGACGCCCGCGCAGATCGAGGACGTCGTCAAGCCGAGCGTCGCGGGCGAGAAGCTCGTCGCGTTCACCCTGACGGAGGCCACGGCCGGCACGGGGGCGGACATCCGCACCACGGTCCGCCGCGAGGGCGACACCTACGTGATGAACGGCGAGAAGCACCTCATCACGTTCGGGGTGCGGTGCGACTACTGGCTCATCGCCGCGCGGCTCGAGGGCACCTCCGGCCAGGACGGCACGGTCGCGTTCCTCATGCCGAACAGCGGGCTGCCCGGCGCGGAGGTGATCGACGACTCCGACACGATGGGGATCCGCGGCACCGACCATGCGATCCTCCGGTTCACCGAGACCCCGATCCCGGCCTCCGCCCGCCTGGGCGAGGAGGGCCAGGGCCTCGAGGTCGCGCTCGGCGGCTTCCTGCTGCCGAGCCGCGTGTCGGTCGCGATGAGCGCCGTCGGCCTCGCCGAGCGGGCGAACGAGCTCGCCGTCGCGTACGCGAACGAGCGCGAGACGTTCGGCAAGAAGCTCTCCAGTCGGCAGGCGATCCAGTTCTACCTCGCCGAGAACTACGCCGACATCGCCGCGGCCCGGGCGCTCGTGCTCGAAGCCGCACGCGCCTACGAGGAGGACCGCCCCGACGCCGGCACGCTGTCGAGCGCCTCGAAGATGGTCGCCGTCGACATGCTCGCCCGCGTCACCGACAAGGCCCTGCAGGTGCACGGCGGCCAGGGCTACTGGAAGCGCAACGCGATCGAGCGCGTCTACCGCGACGCGCGCGCACAGCGCTTCGAGGAGGGCACCAACGAGATCCAGAAGCTGGTCGTCGGCCGCGCCGTCGTGACCGGCCAAGCCGGCTTCTAGGACGCCACCACCCACCGGACGGGAGGCGCGGTGCGGGCCCGCCCCGCGCCTCCAGGCCCTGAAGACGCAAGGAACACATTGGCTGCAACCACCGCACCCATCGCCCTCATCACGGGAGCCTCCCGCGGCATCGGCCGCCTGCTCGCGCAGAAGCTCGGCCAGCGCGGCGTCACCGTCGTGGTGACGTACAAGGGCAACGCCGACCTCGCCGAGGAGTCGCTCGCCGACGTGCGCGCGGCGGGCGGCGACGGCATCACCGCCCAGGTCGACATCGAGCAGCCGGAGTCGATCGACGCGCTGTTCGACCTGGTGCGCGACACCTACGGGCGGCTCGACATGTTCGTCGCGAACGCCGCGGCCAGCGCGTTCAAGCCGGTCGCCGACCTCAAGCTGCACCACCTGGACCGGAGCTACGCGACGAACGCGCGCTCCTTCGTGCTCGGTGCGCAGCGGGCCGCCGAGCTCATGGACCGCGGTGGCCGCATCGTCGTCGTGACGTCGTACGGGTCGCTCCGGGCGTTCCCGACCTACGCCGCGCTCGGTGCTGCGAAGGCCATGACCGAGGCGTACACGAAGTACATGGCGGTCGAGTTCGGTCCGCGTCAGATCACCGTGAACGCGGTGAACGGCGGGCTCATCGACACCGACTCGCTCGACTACTTCTACAACTCGGTGCCGGGGATGGCGCCGATGGACTCTGTGCTGTCGAAGCTGCCGCTGCAGCGCCCGGGCACCGCCGACGACATGGCGGACGCGGTCGACTTCCTGCTGTCCGACAAGGCGTCCTACATCACCGGGCAGACCCTCTCGGTCGACGGCGGACTCACCGTCATCGCGCCGCCGTACTGGGCGGACACGACCTCGCCGCTCCGCGACGCGGTGCTGCCTCCGGCCGACGCTGCTGCCGACCCGGCGTCCGACCCGGCGTCCGACACGGCAGAGTAGGGGCATGAGCACCGTCGCCATGCCCGACCTCGCCGTCGTCTCCTCGCCGTGGAGCCTCGGCCCCTTGCACCTGTCGAACCGGGTGGTCATGGGGTCGATGCACACCGGACTCGAGGTGCACGACGACGGCGGGGCCGGCATGGCGGCGTTCTACCGTGAGCGGGCGGCCGGTGGCGCCGCCCTGATCGTGACGGGCGGCATCGCGGTGAGCGACGAGGCCCGCGGGGGCCCGGACTTCGCGGTGTTCGGCGTCGGTGGCGCCGACGAACGCTTCCGGGCCGCGGTCGAGGCCGTCCACGAGGAGGGCGGCGCCGTGCTCGCGCAGCTGTTCCACGCCGGCCGGTACGCGCTCGTGAACGGCATGGTCGACCGGCACGGGCAGCCGCAGCGTGCCGTCGCGCCGTCCGCGCTCCCGTGGTCCGCCGCGCGGGGCGTCGTCCCCGAGGCGCTGACGGGCGCCGAGGTCGAGCGGACGATCGAGGACTTCGCCACGGCGGCTCGATCGGCCCGTGACATCGGCTTCGACGGCGTCGAGATCATGGCCTCCGAGGGCTACCTCATCAACCAGTTCCAGTCGCCGCTGACGAACCTGCGCGACGACGAGTGGGGCGGTTCGCCGGCGCGACGTCGCCGTTTCGCCGTGGCGGTGGTCGCGGCCGTCCGCGCTGCCGTCCCCGGCCTCGCGGTGACGATCCGGCTGTCCGGTGCCGACCTCATGCCGGGTTCGACGACCGACGACGAGGTCGACGCGCTCGTCCACGAGCTGCTGCCCCTGGGACTCGACGGCATCTCGGTGGGGATCGGCTGGCACGAGTCACGGACGCCGACCGTGCAGGCAGCGGTGCCCCACGGCGCCTGGCTGTCGTACGCGAACCGCATCGCCGGGGTCGTGCGGGCCTCGTCCCACCCGGACGTCCGGGTGATCGCGTCGAACCGCATGACGGACCTCCGCGACGGGGAGGCCGTGCTCACCGACGGTCTGGTCGACGCGGTGGCGCTCGCGCGACCGTTCCTCGCCGACCCGGCCGTCGTCGAGCGCTCGCTCGCCGGCGCCTACGACCTCGTCAACACGTGCATCGGGTGCAACCAGGCCTGCCTCGACCGCTCCATCGTCGGTGCCCCGGTCTCGTGCCTGGTCAACCCGCGCGCCGGCCGCGAGCTGGCGTTCCCGCTCCGCCCGACCGCCGCGCCGAAGCGGGTCGACGTGGTCGGCGGTGGGCCCGCCGGGCTGGCCGCCGCCGTCGACGCCGCGCGCCGCGGGCACGACGTGACGCTCTGGAGGCTCC
>NZ_BACW01000059.1:0-2439 GCF_000333315.1 Curtobacterium sp. B8 | reverse complement strand
GGCTCCTCGGGGACCACGCTCTACTTCATGACCGGCCTGGCGTCCCTCGCGGACAAGCCGATGACGCTCTCGGGCATGAAGTACTTCCAGCGCCGCCCGATCAAGGCCCTCCTGACCTCGCTGACCCAGATGGGCGTCGAGCTCGAGGCGACGAACGACTGCCCGCCGGTGACGGTCCAGCCCCGGCGGCCCCGCGGCGGCGACGTCACCATCGCCGGGACCCTGTCGCAGTGGGTCTCCGGACTGCTGCTCGTCGCGCCGTTCGCCGAGCAGGAGACGCGCATCCACATCACCGGCGGCAGGCTCAACGAACAGCCGTACGTCGAGCTCACCGTGCGCATGATGCGGCAGTTCGGTCTGACGGTCGAGGTGTCCGACGACTGGCTCGAGTACCGGATCCCGGCCGGCCAGCAGGCGACCCCGCACGACTACGTCATCCCGCCGGACATCGGCTCCGCAGCGTTCGGCATCGCGGCCGCCGGTATCCGCGAGTCGAACGTGCTGCTGCGGGGCCTCACGTCCACCACGACGGCCGGCACGGACCACCCGGAGAGCGAGTTCCTCGACCTCGCCAGCGCGATGGGCGTGCCGATGCGGATCGACGAGGCGACCGGGTTCGTCCGGATCGAGCACGACGGCTCGCCGCTGCGCGCACTCGACATCGACTGCCGACCGATCCCCGACCTGCTCCCCGTGCTGTCCACGATGGCGACCTTCGCCGAGGGCACGACCCGGCTCTGGAACGTGGCGCACATCCGTCTCAAGGAGTCCGACCGCGTCGCCGCGATGCTCCAGCTGAACCGCATGGGCGGCCGAGCGGAGCAGGGTGTCGACGAACTCCGGGTCACCGGGGTCGGACCGGGAGCCCTGCACGGCTCCCCGATGTCGTCCTTCACGACCACCGCGTGCTCATGTCCCTCGCGGTCGCCGCGTCGAAGGCGCAGGGGACGAGCTCCCTCACGTACCCCCGTGCGTACCGCATCTCGTACCCGACCTTCCTCGAGGCGATGAACGCCGTCGGACTCGACATGTCCGTCGGTGCCGTGCACGGCGGCGGTCACGACACCCGCATCGACGACGCCGACACGGTGTCCGAGCGCACCGACCTGGGCGGGGACGAGTCCGTCCCGGTGGCGCGGCCCGACGCGACGGACCAGACCCGCCGCGCGCACCCGACCGTGCCGGTCGCCGCGCCGTCCACGTCCGCCGCGGGGCGCACCGACCTGCCGGCGACGGCGACGGTCGGCGTCGACGCGGAGCCGCTCGTCCTGAGCGAGCGGGTCCGCACCCTCTCGGAGACCGACCCGGACGGCGTCGCCGTGGTCGAGGTCGGCGGGACCGCCCCGGTCGAGACCACCTGGAAGCAGCTGCAGGACGAGGCCGACCGGGTGTCCGCGCTCCTGCTCGAGCTCGGCGTCCGCACGGGCGACTCCGTGGCCATGCAGCTGCCGAACTGGCGCGAGTTCGTGTCGATCACGCTCGGCGCGGTCCAGATCGGCGCGGTCGCGACGCCGATCATGCCCGTCTTCGGCCCGCGCGAGACCACGATGACCCTCGCGCGGTCGAAGGCCCGGGTCGTGTTCCTGCCGAACGTGTTCCGGAAGCGGCGCCCCGCACTCGAGCTGCTCGACGTCGTCGACGAGGCGAAGGCGCAGCGCCGGCGCCTGTCGGTCGAGCACGTGGTCGTGCTGCGCGCCGAGGCCCGCGGGCAGGGCGACCTGCCGAACGACCAGCCGCCGCTGCCCGCGGACGCCGCGGACCGAGTGGCCGCGAGCGACTGGAACTGGCGCTGGTTCGACACGGCGCTCGGCTCGGTGCAGGTCGACGTCGACCAGATCCGCTCCCGGGCACCGGGGCCGGACGACGTGTGCCAGCTCCTCTTCACCTCCGGCACGACCGGCGAGCCGAAGGGCGTGCAGCACCCGCACCGCACGCTCGGCCTGGCGACCGCGATGCACGTCGCCCAGTCGGGTCTGACGAGCGCGGACCGGATCTACATCCCGTCGCCGCTCGCGCACCAGACCGGGTTCCTCTACGGCATGCTCCTCGCGTTCCGGCTCGGCGCGCCGCAGGTCATCCAGCCGGTCTGGGACGGCCGAGTCGCGCTCGAGCAGGCGTTCGGCGTCGCGAAGGCGTCGTTCGTGCAGTGCGCCACGCCGTTCCTGACCGACCTGGTCGACCTGGTCGAGGGTGGGGAGCCCGCCCCGGAGAGTCTCCGGATCTTCGTCCCGACCGGCGCCGCCGTCCCGCGAGCCCTCGCGCAGCGGGCCGCGACGGTCCTGGGGACGGCCATCCTCGGCGCCTTCGGGACGAGCGAGACCTGCCTCGGCGCGCTCTCCGGCCCGGACGACGACCCGACGGACGCGTACGGCCACGACGGCCGTGCGCTCCCGGGCATCGGGATCCGGATCGTCGACGACGAAAGGCACGAGCTGCCGG
>NZ_BACW01000060.1:0-1426 GCF_000333315.1 Curtobacterium sp. B8 | reverse complement strand
CGGCGGAGATGCCCACGGAAACCCGAGGGCGATGCCGAGACCCCAAACCGGGGCACCCCCCGGGGTCAAGAACCGGGTTTGCGGCCGTCCAACCCAGCAGGACACCCAGGGTCCGAAGGACGCGCACGCTCGGATCACCGGTGCACGGCCGAACCGTGCCACGAGCGGGGTTCCCGCGCTGCGGCGGACCAGCATCGCCAGGGCGAACCCGGGGAAGACGAGCGAGCCCGTGACTTCGGGGGCTTCGTGCCCGGTTGTGATGAGGAGCGGCAGCCAGTCGGACGCGGCTCCCTCGGCGAACGCCATCGCGAGCGTGATGACGCCGATGAGCAGGACCTGCACCGTCAGGACCGAGCGGAGGCGCGGGGCCGGTGCAGTCGTGCCGACGGGGTCCGCCGGGTCGACGCGGTGCTCGGGACGGAGGTTGGCCGCGGCGTACACCGCCAGACCCGCCATCACCACGGTCGCGGTGAGCAGGTGCGCCGTGACCGGGGTGCGCAGGGCCGTCAGCCCGATGCCGGCCGCTCCGCCGACCACGGTGCCCAGGCTGAAGCAGGCGTGCAGGACCGGCACGACCGGACGACCGAGCCGCCGTTCGACGGCGGCGGCCTCCACGTTGAGTCCGATCTCCGCCGCGCCGCAGCCGAAGCCGATGCACCAGAGACCCACCCACACCCCGGCCGTGAGGTGCGCGGGCGCCAGGAGTGCGACCAGCAGCATGCCGACGACCGGCAGCGCTGCGCCGACGAGCACGAGCGGACGGGTGCCGATCCTCCGGACGAGGGCGCCGGCGCCGAGGATGCCGATCATCGACCCGACGGAGAGCCCGAGCAGGACGAGACCCATCGTCTCGATGCTGGCACCGAGCTCGTCGCGGACGGCCGGCGTCCGGGTGATCCAGGAGGCGATCCCGAACCCCGTCATCGTCGACGTGGCGAACAGGGCAGCACGGTGTCGGGCCCGCATCACCCCATCAGACCGTGCCGCGGTCGGCGGGTCAAGCGCCGCGCCGCAGGATCCCCAGCCGCAGCGCCTCGCGGACGGCGGCGGTCCGCGAGGACACCCCGAGCTTCGAGAACACGTGCACGAGGTGCGACTTCACGGTGGCGTCGGAGATGAACAGCCGGGAGGCGACCTCGGTGTTCGGAGCACCCTCGGCGACGAGCGCGAGCACCTCGATCTCCCGCGCGGACAGCGCGACCCGCGGCGCACGCATCCGCGCCATCAGACGTCCGGCGATCGCCGGAGCCAGCGCACTCTGGCCGGACGCCGCCGCCCGGACCGCTGCGACGAGCTCCTCCGGTGGCGCGTCCTTCAGCAGGTAGCCGCTCGCTCCGGCCTCGACGGCGCCCAGGATGTCGCCGTCCGTGTCGTAGTTCGTGAGGACGAGGACGTACGGTGCGGCGTCCAGCGCCCGGATGCGGCG